>JBJTXX010000146.1:0-10701 GCA_046082485.1 Actinomycetota bacterium | reverse complement strand
GGGGGGGGGTTCCTTTCCCCCACACCCCGTCGTCGCGTTCAGCAGCCCGTTGCGGGCCGAATGGTGCGGGTCAGACCTCGACCCGGCGGCGCTTGAGGATGCGACGGCGCTCGCGCTCGCTGCAACCGCCCCACACGCCGTGCTCGATGCGCTGATGGAGCGCGTACTCGAGGCACTGGGCGGCCACGGGGCACCCGCTGTTGCAGATCTTGCGGGCCCGGTCGACTCCCACGCCATCGCTGGGGAAGAACACCGACGGGTCGTAGTTCCGACAGTTGCCCTGCGCCATCCAGGCGGTGGGCGAGTCGGGATCGACGACGGAAGGGTTCAGGTTCATTGGGGGTACGTCTCCTTCTGTGCCACGACGGGGGATCGCGGCTCCGGTGTGCGCCCGCACGAAGCCAATGTGGATTCCGGCGACCGACCTCGGTTGCTGGGTTGTGACGCCCAGAGCCTCGGATCGGTTCCCGATTCCGGCAAATGTCTAGCACGGCCGGTGCGGTGGGGCAGGAACCGTTCGGCCGACACCGGTGTCCGTTCGGCCGGTCGGGGAGGGCCGTGTCGCCGCTACACTCGCCACCCATGTCCGATGTCGCCTTCGAACCCCGTGCCCACGCCCGCATCGTGTACCTCGGGCCGGTGTCGCCGCACTGGGAGGTCTACGGCGACTGGGGCGACCGCACGGTGCTCGACGAGTTCCGCGCCCGGGTGCTGGCCCGCCTCGTGCTGCTGAACCGCGACGACCCGCAGTTCCGCCGCAACCGTGAGCGCATCGAGCGCGATGCCCAGCGCGAGCGCATCTCGGTCGAGTGGGAGACCGGCTACGCCGACTGACCTCGGGTGGTTCGAGGGCCGCTTCGGCCCGGTGCCCCGCAAGTAGTCTGACGGGGTGACGCAACGGCACCTGAACCGCGAACTCAGCTGGCTGGCGTTCGACCGTCGCGTCCTCGCCCTCGCCGAGGAGCCCGGTGTGCCGTTGCTCGAGCGGGTGAAGTTCGCCGCGATCGCCTCGTCGAACCTCGACGAGTTCTTCCAGGTGCGGGTCGCCGCGTTGAAGGACCAAGTGGCCGCAGGCATCACCCTGCCCGGCCCCGATGGCCTCAGCCCGCAGGCCCAGATCGAGGAGATCCGGGAGGCCGTGGCGAGGTTCACCTCCGATCAGGAGGTCGTCGTGCGCGACCTCCTGCTGCCGGCGCTCGCCGAGGATGGCATCGAGTTGGTGGGCTGGGCCGATCTCGGCACCCACGACCACCTGCACCTCATGGGCTTCTTCGAGCGGCGGATCCTGCCGGTGCTCACCCCGCTCGCCGTCGACCCTGCGCACCCGTTCCCCTACATCTCGAACCTTGCGCTCAATCTCGCGGCGATGGTCAGCGACCCCGACACGGGCGAGCGCCGGTTCGCGCGGGTGAAGGTGCCCAACGTCTTCCCCCGGTTGCTGGCCCTGCCCGACGGCCGCCGCTTCGTGCCGGTGGAGGAAGTGATCGCGGCGCAGTTGCACCAACTGTTCGTCGGGATGGTGGTGGAGGAACACGCCTTCTTCAGGGTCACCCGCAACGCCGACCTCACCCTCGAGGAGGAAGAGGCCGACGACCTGCTGCTGGCTGTCGAGATGGAACTACGCAAGCGCCGGTTCGGTCGTGCTGTCCGCCTCGAGGTGCAGCAGGGCATCAGCGCCGAGATGCTGGAACTGCTGGTGCGCGAACTCGACGTGGAACGCGCCGACGTCAGTCACCTGCGCGGCCCGCTCGACCTCACGTGCCTCTTCCAGCTGGCGTCGCTGGATCGCCCCGACCTGCGCGACGAACCGTGGGTGCCGGTCACCGCCGGGCGCATCCTGCGCGCCGAGAGCCAGGACCGCAGCATCTTCTCGGTCATCCGCGAACGTGCGCTGATGGTGCACCACCCGTACGAGAGCTTCGCCAGCAGCGTGGAGAGCTTCATCGCCCAGGCCGCCGACGACCCGAAGGTGCAGAGCATCAAGATGACGCTCTACCGCGCCGGCGGTGACAGCCCCATCGCCCGCAGTCTGATGCGTGCTGCGGAACGCGGCGTGCAGGTGGCGGTGCTCGTGGAGCTGAAGGCTCGGTTCGACGAGGCCACGAACGTGGGCTGGGCCAAGGCGCTCGAGCGTGCGGGCGTGCACGTGGTGTACGGCCTGGTGGGCCTGAAGACGCACGCGAAGTGCGTGTTGGTGGTGCGCCAGGACGAGGACGGCCTGCGGCGCTACTGCCACATCGGCACGGGGAACTACAACAGCCGCACCGCCCGCCTGTACGAGGACGTCGGTTTCCTCACGTGTGACCCGGCCGTTGGGGCCGACGTGGCGCAGCTGTTCAACCACCTCACCGGCTACAGCCGGGCCATCGAGTTCCAGTCGCTGCTGGTTGCCCCGCACGACATGCGCTCCCAATTGGTCGACCTGATCGAGCACGAGATGACGTTCGGCGAGCAGGGTCGCATCACCGCGAAGCTGAACTCACTGGCCGACCCGGGCATGATCGAGGCCCTGTACCGCGCCAGCGAGGCCGGCGTACGGGTCGATCTCGTGACCCGCGGCATCTGCTGCCTGCGCCCGGGAGTGCCCGGCATGAGCGCCAACATCCGGGTTCGCAGCATTCTCGGGCGTTTCCTCGAGCACTCGCGCATCATCCGTTTCGAGCACGGCGACGACGACTCACCCCTGTTCCTCATCGGCAGCGCCGACTGGATGGGACGCAACCTCGACCGCCGGGTGGAGGTGCTGGTGCCGGTCACCCACCCCAAGCACCGGATGTGGCTGGACCACGTTCTGGCATTCGACCTCGCGGACGACATCGTGCGCCACGAACTCGATGCCGAGGGTGCGTGGCACCGTCGTGGGCCGGCCCAGTTCGGCCTCGGCGACGCGCAGGAGCGTCTGCACCGCTGGGTGATCGAGCGCCAGCGGGCCTGACCCGAGAGTTCCGTGGTCGTTCACCCTCCGTTCACTGAGAGGACACCGTGTGGTCGCCGGAGTTGTTTACCTTCCCGGTCGTCCCGTCGAAATCCCCCTAGGAGACACATCGTGAACATCCGCAGTACACGCAATCTGGCGGTCGCCGGACTGCTGGCCTTCTCGCTCGTCGCCGCAGCATGCGGCTCGGACGAGGGCGCCGGCCCCGAGACGACCGCAGCCCCCGGCACCTCGGCAGCCCCCACCACCGACGCCGCCGTCGGCGGCGAGGTGTTCGTCACCGGCTCGAGCACCGTCGAGCCCATCGCCGTCCTCGTGGCCGAACTGGCCGGCGAGCAGAGCGGTGGCGCCCTGGCCGTGACCGTCGAGGGCCCCGGCACCGGCGACGGCTTCAAGAAGTTCTGCGCCGGCGAGGCCGATGTCTCCGACGCCTCGCGCAAGATCAAGGACGAGGAAGCAGCCAGCTGCGCCTCGGCTGGCATCGAGTTCCTCGAGCTGGCCATCGGCATCGACGGTCTGACCGTGGCCACCAGCCCCGAGAACTCGGCAGTCGCCTGCCTCGACGTGCCGCAGCTGTACGCGCTGCTCGGCCCCGAGAGCGAGGGCTTCGCCAAGTGGAGTGACGCCAACGCGCTGGCCACCGAGCTCGGCAGCACTGCAGCGGCCCTGCCCGACGCCGACCTCGTGGTCACCGGTCCCGGGCCGGAGAGCGGCACCTACGACTCGTTCGTGGAGTTCGCGATCAAGAAGATCGCCGAGGGCCGGGAGAAGGACGACGTGGTCCGCAGCGACTACACGCAGAGCCCCAACGACAACGTGATCGTCGAGGGCATCGAGGGCAGCGCGACCAGCCTCGGCTGGGTGGGCTTCGCCTACTACGAGGCCGAGAAGGACCGCATGAAGGCGATCGAGATCGACAAGGGTGACGGCTGCGTGTCCCCGACCGCCGAGACCATCGCCGACGGCTCGTACCCCTTCAGCCGCACGCTCTACATGTACGTCAGCAAGAAGGCCCTCGCCGACAACCCGGCCGTGAAGGCCTACGTCGACACGTTCCTCAGCGCCGACGGCCCGGCCAAGGTGACCGAGGCCGGCTACGTGGCGCTCGGCGCCGACAGGATCGCCGAGACGCAGGCGGCCTGGGCCGCAGCGATCGGCTGACGAAGTCCCCCCGGTGTTCGTGGGGCCGGTTCCGTCCGGCCCCACGAACTCAGGGAGAATGACCCACGATGAGCACCACCCTGACGATCGAGGACCTCCGCGGGAATCCGCGACGAGTCCGCCGTGAACACCGAATGCGGCGCCTGCTGCTCGGTGCGGCATCGATGTCGATCGTGATCAGTGCGCTCATCGTGTTCACGCTTTTCCGCGAGGCCTGGACCTTCGTCTCGGGCCTGCTCGACACCACGGGTCTCGGCTCGTTGTTCGATCGTGGCGCCAAGCCGGGTTGGTACCCGCGCGACGGTCGCTTCGACATCCTCACGATCGTTGCCGGGTCGGTGCTGGTCTCGGTGATCGCGATGGTGGTGGCAGGGCCACTGGGCCTCGGCGCGGCGATCTACCTCAGCGAGTACGCCTCCGCCCGGGCGCGCCGATGGCTGAAACCCATCCTCGAGGTTCTGGCCGGCGTGCCGTCCGTGGTGTTCGGATTCTTCGCGCTGCGAGTGCTGGGGCCCGACCTCATCCAGCCGCTGTTTGGTACCCCGCAGAAGACCAGCCTGCTGGTGACCGGTGCCGCCATCGGACTGTTGGTGACCCCCCTGATGGCGTCGATCTCGGAGGATGCCCTCCGCGCCGTGCCGTCTGCGCTGCGCGAGGCGAGCACCGGCCTCGGAGCCCGCCGCAGCACGACGGTGGTGAAAGTGGTGCTGCCCGCTGCGGTGTCGGGCATCGTGGCAGCTGCCATCATCGCCGTGTCACGCGCCGTCGGCGAGACGATGGTGGCGGCACTGGCGTCGGGCCGGTTGGGTCAGTCGCCACGCACCTTCGACCCAGCCGAGCCCGGCCTGACGATGACGGCGGCCATGGCCCAGTTGGCCCAGGGAAGTGACCAGGTGGTGGGCAGCGGTCTCGCCTTCCAGAGCCTGTTCTTCGTCGGTGCGTTGTTGTTCCTCATGACCCTCGGGCTGAACGTGCTCGCCGACCGCGTGGTCCGCCGGGTGCGGAACACCTACTGAGGCTGGCGACCATGGCTGTGACATCCTCCATCCGTGAGTCGTCGGCGAATGCGGTTCGCGCCGCACTGACCGGCGGCAAGCGCGACGTGCGCGGCATGGCTTTCGCCGCCGCACTGCTGCTGTGTCTGTTGTTGGCGCTCTTCACCCTCACCGTGCTGCTGTGGGACGTCGTCTCACAGGCCATCCCCGTGTTCGACAAGCGCAGCACCGGCTTCCTGCTGAACGACCTCGCCTTGAACCCCGACAAGGCCGGTGTGAGCCAGGGCATCTGGGGCTCGCTGATGATCGCAGCCTTCGTGGTGCTGCTGGCCTTCCCCGTGGGAATCGCCGCCGGCGTGTATCTCGAGGAGTACGCGAAGCCCAGCAGGCTGACCGCGTTCATCCAGTTGAGCATCCGCAACCTCGCGGGGGTGCCCAGCGTGGTCTACGGCATCCTCGGCCTGGTCGTGTTCGTGAAGGGACTCGACTCGATCACCGGCGGTCGCAGTGTGATCTCGGCGGGTATCACCTTGGCCATCCTGGTGCTGCCGATCATCATCATCACCACGGCCGAGAGCGTGCGAGCGGTTCCCGGCGGCCTCCGAGAGGCCGGCTACGGCGTCGGTGGCACGCGTTGGGAGACCACGCGGCACCACGTGCTGCCGTACGCGGCTCCGGGCATCCTCACCGGCACCATGCTGGCCGTCGCGAGGGCGTTGGGCGAGGCCGCACCCTTGTTGTTGATCGGCGCCATCACCGGCCGCCTCGCCACGCCGGCGGGGCAGGGCTTCATCGATCAACTGCAGGGCAAGTTCACCGCCCTGCCGATCGTGGTGTACGGCTGGGCCAACGAGGTGAACAAGCCGGGCAAGTTGACGGGCCTGACGTTCGAGGACCTGAACGCCGCGGCCATCGTCGTGCTGCTGGTGATGGTGTTGCTGCTGAACGGCGCCGCCATCCTGCTGCGCAACCGATTCGAGAGGAGCCGGCAGGCATGAGTGTTTCGACCGACGGCGTGGTGTTCGAGGCAGCGGGTGTCAGTGTGTACTACGGCGACTTCCGCGCGGTGCGCGATGTCGACCTGACGATCCGTCGCGGCGAGATCACGGCCTTCATCGGCCCCTCGGGCTGCGGCAAGAGCACGTTGCTGCGCTCGTTCAACCGGATGAACGATCTCATCACCGGTGCCCGGGTGGAGGGCTCGGTGAGGTACCACGGTGTCGACCTGTACGACCCGGCCGTGAACGCCGTGGAGGTTCGTCGTCGCATCGGCATGGTGTTCCAGAAGGCCAACCCGTTCCCGAAGAGCATCTACGACAACGTGGCCTATGGCCCGCGGCTCGCGGGCGTGAAGAAGAAGGCCGAACTCGACGAGATCGTTGAACGGTCGCTGCGCGGTGCGGCGCTGTGGGACGAAGTGAAGGACCGCCTGAAGGCCAGTGGTCTGGGCCTGTCGGGCGGCCAGCAGCAGCGTCTGTGCATCGCCCGGGCGACGGCCGTCGAGCCGGAGGTGCTGCTGATGGACGAGCCGTGCTCCGCGCTCGACCCGATCGCCACGGCGCGTATCGAGGACCTCATGGCGGAGATGAAGAACGACTACACGATCGTGATCGTCACCCACAACATGCAGCAGGCGGCGCGGGTCAGCGACCGGACGGCGTTCTTCACCACCGAGGTCAACCCCGACAGCGACCGTCGCACCGGCGTGCTGGTGGAGATCGACGACACCAAGAAGATCTTCTCGCAGCCCGGCGACGACCGCACGGAGGCTTACGTGACAGGGAGGTTCGGTTGATGGACGAACTGCGGCGATCGTTCCACCACGATCTGCAGAAGGCGCGCGATGAGCTCGCCCTGATGGTGGCGAAGGTGGCCGAGGTGATTCCGCGCGCCACTGCGGTGCTGCTCGACGGCGACCTGCAGGCCGCCGAGGAAGTCATTGCGGGCGACGCCGACATCGATGCCCTCGCGGTGGAGGTGGAGGAACACTGCATCCAGATCCTCGCCCTGCAGGCCCCGGTGGCCGGTGACCTGCGACAGGTGCTGGCGCTGCTGAAGATGATCGCCGAGGTGGAGCGCAGCGCGGACCTCGCAGCCAACGTCTGCAAGGCGGCGCGCCGCATCTACGGCCATGATCTCGACCCGAGGATCCGGGGTGTCATCGCCCGCATGGGCGAGCAGGCGCAGGCCATCTTCGATGCAGCCCTCGAGGCCTTCCGCGAGAGCGACAGCGCGAAGGCGGCTGCCCTCGACGACATGGACGCCTATCTCGATGCGCTGCAGAAGCAGTTCATCAGTGCCATCTTCGAGAGCCAGGCGCAGGGCCACATCGACCTGCAGGTGGCTGTGCAGTTGGCCATGGTGGCCCGGTTCTACGAACGCATCGGTGACCATGCCGTGAACATGGGTGAGCGAGTGCTGTACATCACCACCGGCAAGGTGCCCGACCACAAGAAGCCCAAGCGGCCGAAGGTGGTGCTGGGGGACGACCTGCAGCCGATCTCCGAAACGGGTGACCCGGCGCCGTGAGCATCTTCTCGCGGGGCGACGACGCGCGACTGCGCGGCGAAGTCGTGGCGCTGGAACGCGCTCGCGATGCTGCCCTGGCGGAGGCCGAGTCCCTGAGCGCGGCGATCGATGCCGTGCCCATGGGCGTCGTGCTGGTGGATTCGACGGGAGTCGTGTTGCTGCGAAATCGGGCGGCCGACCTGGGCGGCAGGGCCGAACTGTTGGTGGTGGATGTTGTCGACCGCCTCACCAAGTCGGCCCGTGCAGGTGAGGCCGCGGAGGAGAAGGTCACCCTGCAGGGTCCGCCGCTGCGGGTGCTGGCAGTGCGTGCAGTGCCGCTGCCCGATGGTAGGGCGATGGCGATCATCGACGACCTCAGCGAACGCGCCCGCCTCGACCAGGTGCGCACCGACTTCGTGTCGAACATCAGCCACGAGCTGAAGACTCCCGTGGGGGCGCTCGCGTTGTTGGCCGAGACGCTCGCCGACAGCGATGACTCCGAGGTCAACCGCCGCCTTGCCAACCGGATGGTCGACGAGGCACATCGAGCGGCCGGCACGATCGACGACCTGCTCGAGTTGTCCCGCATCGAACTGGGAGGTCGCGGCGAGCAGGTGGAGGTCCACGTGGCGTCGGTGCTGCAGGAGGCCATCGCGCGTCACCGCCTGACGGCAGAGAGCGCCGGCGTGGCGCTGCACTCAGCCGACTCCAACGGTCTGAGGATCCGCGCGGACCGCCTGCAGTTGGTCTCTGCGCTGAGCAACCTCGTCGACAACGCAGTGAAGTACAGCAACGCAGGTGGCGCGGTGCGACTGACGGCGACGGAGGCCGATGGCTTCGTGGAGATCACCGTCAGCGACGAGGGCGTCGGCATTCCCGCCCGTGACATCGACCGCATCTTCGAGCGCTTCTACCGCGTCGACCGCGCCCGCAGCCGCGAGACGGGCGGCACCGGACTGGGTCTTGCGATCGTGCGCCACGTGGCCACCAACCACGGAGGCGACGTGACGGTTCGTTCCCGCGAGGGAGAAGGCAGCACCTTCACGCTGCGCATTCCGCAACAGGAGGCAGGTCGCGATGGTGTCTAGCGGGCGCCCCACCGTGCTGGTGGTGGAGGACGAAGCGAGTTATGTGGAAGCCCTCACCGTGGGGCTCTCACGCGAGGGGTTCATCGTCGAGGTGGCGGTGGACGGCGCCGAGGCACTGCTGAAGTTCGAGGACCTTCAACCCGACCTCGTGCTGCTCGACGTGATGCTGCCGAAGATGAGCGGCATCGACGTGTGTCGCCTGCTGCGCAAGCGCTCGCAGGTGCCGATCATCATGGTCACGGCCAAGAGCGCCGAGATCGACACCGTGGTGGGCCTGGAAGTGGGTGCCGACGACTACGTCAGCAAGCCCTACCGGATGCGGGAACTGGTGGCCCGGATGCGCGCGGTGATGCGCCGTCACGGCACCGGTGCCCCGGTCGAACCGGAGGCCGCGCCGGGAGCGTTGACGGTGGGCGGCCTGAGCCTGGACCCCGACGAACACCGGGTGTTGCTCGACGGCATCGACCTGCAGATGCCGCTCAAGGAGTTCGAACTGCTGCACCTGCTGATGGCGAACGCCGGGAGGGTGCTGACCCGCGAGATTCTCATCGACCGGGTCTGGGGCAGCGACTACGTCGGCGACACCAAGACGCTCGACGTGCACGTGAAGCGCCTCCGCGCCAAGATCGAGGACGACCCGGCGGTGCCCGCCCGCATCACCACCATCCGCGGTCTCGGCTACAAGTTCGAACGCCCGAAGGGCTGAGATCCGCCCCCTACGATGCCGTCGTGAGCCAGCCGCGCACGACCCCCAGGGTGTGGCCGTTCCGGCGACTGGCGCGCACGCACGCCCTGATGGCGTTCGGCGACGCGGCGATGTACGGCGCGCTTGCCGGATCGGTGCTGCTGGGCCTGAGCCCCGACGCCCAACGACCGAGGGTGCTGCTCTACCTGTTGGTGAGTGCGGCACCCTTCGCCGTGGTGGCCCCCCTGATCGGCCCGATGATCGACCGCGTCCGCGGTGGCAGGCGGATGGTGGTGCAACTGACGGCAGTGGGCAGGGCGGTGTTGTACATGCTGATGGCACAACACGTCGACGACCTGTGGTTGTACCCACTGGTGTTCGGCGCACTGGTGATGCAGAAGACGTACGCGGTGTCGAAGAGCGCACTGGTGCCGGCCGTGGTGCGGAACGAGACGGAACTGGTGGAGGCGAACTCGAAGTTGGGTCTGATGTCGGCCATCGTCGGAGCCGTCGCCATCGCACCGCTCGCCGGTCTCGGCAAGTGGACTGCGACGGTGCCGTTGGTCACGGGCTGCCTGGCCTTCGTGCTGGCCGTGTTCTCGGCCTCGAGGCTGCCTCGCGACGTGGTGGCGACAGGGCGGGCTGAACGTCTCGAACGAGATGAGTTGCGGTCGCAGGGCATTCGCCGGGCGACGCTGTCGATGACCATCATCCGGGCGTCCATCGGGTTTCTCACCTTCCATCTCTTCTTCTGGCTGCGAGAGGATTTCGGCCTTGCGCAGTTCGGCCTGGCCGCCGCAGCGGGCACCCTCGGCTCGATGTCGGGCAACGTCGTCGCCCCGCGGTTGCGGCGCCGCGCCCGCGAGGAGACCATGCTCACCATCGCCCTCGCCATCGTCGCCGGTGTCGGTGCCGTCTCGGCCGTGGTGGGCGGGCTGTGGATGGCTCTGCTGCTGGCAGCCTCCGTCAACTTCGCCGGATCGATCGGGCGGATGGCGTTCGACTCCATCGTGCAACGCCTCGCACCCGACGCGAACCAGAGCCGCGCCTTCGCCCGGTTCGAGACCAGGTTCCAGCTGGCGTGGGTGCTGGCCGGTCTGCCGCCCGTCGCGATGACGCTGCCGGGTCGGGCGGGCTTCGCAGTGATCGGTGTGCTGGGGGCGTTGGCGCTGTTTTCGGTGCGTGAAGTTTTTCGCGGCAGATGTTTACAAGACGCAGACTCCAAGACACAGACACATGCACAAACACCGGCAGCGGCGCCTCAGCTTTCTTGTCCACTACCAGCCTGTCAATGATCTGCGCGTACACAGCGCAGGCGGGCATTCACAC
>JBJTXX010000145.1:0-10593 GCA_046082485.1 Actinomycetota bacterium | reverse complement strand
GTAGTCGTAGTCCCAGCGGCTGGTGTGGAACGAGTGGCCGCGGTAGTCCTCGATGCCGGGAATGCCCGGCAGTTTCGGCCGGTGCAACGGGCCGTTGGCCATCACCACGTAGCGCGCCCGCATGCGGTCGCCACGGTTGGTGCTGATGGTCCACAGGCCCTCGGCTTCGTCCCACGTGAGGTCGGTGACCTCGGTGCTCAGGCACGCGTTGTCGTAGAGCCGGTAGTGCCGGGCGATGTTGCGGCTGTGTTGGAGGATCTCGGGGGCCGTCGCGTACTTGCGCGTCGGCACGTAGCCCAGTTCCTCGAGCAGCGGCAGGTACACGTAACTCTCGATGTCGCACGCCGCGCCCGGGTAGCGGTTCCAGTACCACGTGCCGCCGACGTCGCCGCCCTTCTCGATGAGCCGCAGGTCCTCCACTCCGGCTTCGCGCAGACGGGCCCCCACCAGCAGACCGCCGAAGCCGCCGCCGATGATGGCCACCTGCACGGTGTCGTGCAGCGGCGGGCGCTCCTGCACCTGCACGTAGGGGTCGTCGAGGTAGTGGGCGAACTGCCCTGCGATCTCGACGTACTGCTCGTTGCCGTCGGTGCGCAGACGCTTGTCTCGCTCGGTCCGGTATCGGTTCCGCAGCAGGTCGGGATCGAACGTGTCGGTCATGGCGAGATTGTGCCAGCCCTGTCGCCGACCGCCCCTACGCTGCTGCACGTGACGCACGCACTGAAGTTCGGATGGCTCTCGCCCGTGATCGGTAACCGGTGGAGCGACCACCAGCCCATCGTGGTGTTCCAGGACGAGCACATCCTGCCCACGGCCCTGCCCCACTTCGACTCGGTCTGGATCGCCGACCACTTCTACGGGTTCGATGCCAAGACCGACCCGTTCCTGGAGGCGTGGACCACGCTCACCTGGCTGGCCGCGCGCTACCCGAACGTGGAGCTCTGCCACCACGTGCTGGGCCACGGCTACCGGCCGCCCGCGCTGACGGCGAAGATGGCGGCCACCTTGCAGACGCTGTCGGGCGGGCGGTTCGTGCTGGGCATCGGCGCCGGCTGGCGCGACGACGAATACCGCGCCTACGGCTACGACTTCCCCTCTGCGAAGGTGCGCTTCCAGCAACTGGAGGAAGTGGTCACGATCTGCCGGTTGATGTGGACGCAGGACGAGCCCTCGTTCGAGGGTCGCCACTTCCGCATCGAGGGCGCAAGCGCGCCGCCGCTGCCGAACCCTGTGCCGCGGGTGCTGATCGGCGCGTCGGGCGAGCAGATCGGTCTGCCGATGGTCGGGCGCATCGCGGACGGCTGGAACTGCTGGTACCGCGGCGACGACGACTGGCACCGTCGCAAGGGCATCGTGCACGCGGCTGCGGAGAAGGCCGGGCGCAACCCGGCCGACATCGAGGTGACGAACACCATCGAGAAGCCGCTGCCGACCACCGACGAGGAGAGCGAGCAACTGCTCGAGGTGTTGCGCCACCGGCGTTCGCTGGGCATCAGCCACTTCGTCATGGACTTCGGCCACCCGCAGAGCACCGAGCCGGTGCTGCGCTTCGTCGAACAGGTGATGGCGCCGTTGCGTTCGGAGCACGCATGACCATCGACGTGCGCCTGATGCAGCCGAACGAACTGCGCGCATCGAACGACACCTCGCGCGCCGCGTTGCTGATGCCACCGGCCGACGACGAGACGTGGGAGAAGGCGCGCGCCAGTTGGGAACAGGGCTGCATGGGCGCCTCGGCGTGGCAGGGCGACCGGTGCGTGGGGCACGTCGGTTCGCTCGACCTGCGCATGTCGTTGCCGGGCGGCAACCGGGTGCCCACCGCTGGGCTCACCCGGGTGGGTGTGCTGCCCACGCACCTGCGCCAGGGGGTGCTGACCCGGATGATGCACGAGGTGTTGCGCGAGGAACACCGGTCGGGAAAGGTGCTGGCCGCGTTGCTGGCCAGCGAGGTCGGCATCTACCCGCGCTTCGGCTTCGGGCTCGCGACCGAGGAGTTCAACCTGCGCATCGACGTGCCCCGGGTGGGTCGCATCGCCGGTGCGGCGCCCGGTTCGTTCAGGTTGCTGGCGCGCAGCGAGGTGAGGGCGACCGTCGACGACGTGTACCACCGAGTCGTCGACCGACCCGGTTCCATCGGTCGCAGCCCGTGGATGTTGCAGCGCTACCTGCAGGACGCCGAGGCGGGTTCGGCTGCGGAGTACGTGGTGGTGCACACGTCGGTCGATGGCGTCGACGACGGGTTCGCCCAGTACTCGGTGAAGTGGAACGAACCCGACGCCGTCGAGCGCCTCGGCACGTGCGACGTGAAGGAGGTCGCGGGCGCCGACAGTTCAGTGGAGTTGGCCCTGTGGCAGTACCTGTGCCGGGTGTCGTTGGTGCGAGAGATCACGATGGAGCGTGGGCCAAAGGACAACCTGCTGCGCCACGCCGTCGCCGACCCCCGTGCCGTGCGGGTGCTGGGCCAGTGGGACGAACTGTTGCTGCGACCGCTCGATGTCGATGCGTGCCTTGCCGGGCGCACCTTCAACGACGTCGCTGGCGAGGTGACGGTGGAGGTCTCCGACCCGATGTTCCCGGCGAACAACGCCGTCTGGGCGGTGTCGGCCGAAGGGGCCCGACGCACCGATGCGGCCGCGCAGGTGACGGCCACCATCAACGCGGTGGGCAGCACGCTGCTGGGCGGCATGTCATGGGTCGACCAGGCCGTGCTGGGCACGGCGCACGGCGACGCGGCGGCGCTGCGCCGCTTGGATTCGCTGTTCCGCCACCACCCGCTGCCCTACTGCGGATCGTTCTTCTAGCGTTCCGGCACGATGGCTTCCGATCCGCATCGCCGCTACCGCTCGCGCAGCCTGTGGCTGGACCTGCTCGACGAGCCATTGACGCCGCGGGCGCAGTTGGGTGGCGACACGCACGTCGATGTCGCAGTGGTGGGTGCGGGGCTGACCGGTCTGTGGACGGCCTACTACCTCTCGGTCGCCCGGCCCGGTTTGCGCATCATGGTGATCGAGCGCGAGATCGCCGGCTTCGGTGCATCCGGCCGCAACGGTGGTTGGGTGAGCGCGGGCATCGCCGGCAGCGCCTCTCGCTATGCGAAGCGCCACGGCCGCGAGGGCGTGGTGCGCGGCACGCTGGCGACGAACGAGGCGGTCGACGAGGTGGGCCGGGTGGCTGCTGCAGAGGGCATCGAGTGCGGTTTCCGCAAGGAGGGCACGCTCACGGTGGCCACCAGCACGCCGCAACGGTTGCGTCTGCAGTCGGCCCTCGACGCGATGGGCGCACTGGGCACGTCGAACGACGACGACGTGACGTTGACGGCCGAAGGGGTGGCGCAGCACGCACGGGTGCAAGGGGCACTGGCCGGTTGGTTCACGCCGCACGCAGCAGCGGTCGACCCCGCCCGCCTGACCCGCGGCCTCGCCGTGGCCTGTGAGCGGCGCGGTGTCGTGATCGTGGAGCAGACGCCTGTCCTGCAGTTGGGCACCGGCGAGGTGCACACGCCGATGGGCACGGTGCGCGCCGACACGGTCATCCGCTCCACCGAGAGCTACTCGGTGCAGCTTCCCGGTCACCGCCGCGATTACCTGCCGCTCACCTCGCTGATGATCGCCACCGAGCCGCTTCCCGACGACGTGTGGCAGCAGATCGGGTGGCGCAGCGGTCTGACGATCAAGGACAAGCGCCACCTGTTCTTCTACGCGCAGCGCACCGTGGACGGCCGAATCGCGATCGGTGGCCGGGGGGCGCCCTACCCACTGCGCAAGGCGATGGACCCGGGCCGCGAGCAGCACGAGGCCACCCGCCAACGGTTGATCAACGTGATCCGCACCCACTTCCCCGCCGCCGCCGACGCCGCGATCACCCACCACTGGGGCGGCACGTTGGCGGTGCCGCGTGACTGGAGCATGGGCGTGCACTTCGACCCCACCACGCGCACGGGTTGGGCAGGCGGTTACAGCGGCCATGGTGTGGTGGCGGCGAACATCAGCGGTCGGACGATGGCCCAACTGGTGCTGGGCGAACAGTCGGATCTCACGTCCCTGCCGTGGGTGGGCCACCGCTCACGACGCTGGGAACCCGAGCCGCTGAGGTGGATGGCGTCGAGGGCGATCGTGCAGACGTTGGGCAGCGCGGACCGGTTCGAGGACACCACCGATCGCACGGCGCGCAGGGTGCGTCTGGTGCGCCGCTACCTTCCCCCTGCATGAGCGCCCACATCGCACCCGGTTCGCAGGAATGGCTCGACCTCGTGGTCGAGGAGGTCATCGACCCGCAGCAGCGGATCATCGATCCGCACCACCACCTCTGGCCCGAGGGCGGGGCGCTGCCGTACGGACTGGACGCACTGCACGCCGATGCGACCGGCGCCGGCCACGCGGTGGAACGCACCGTGTTCGTGGAGTGTCGAGCCGCCTATCGCGGCGACGGGCCCGACCACCTGCGGCCGGTGGGCGAGACCGAGTTCGTCGCGGGTGAGGCCTTGCGCGACCCCCGACGCTTGATCGGCGGCATCGTGGCCCACACCGACCTGCGCGATCACCAGCACATCGACGAGGTGTTGGACGCGCACGAGGCTGCGGGCAGCGGTCTGTTCCGAGGCATCCGGCACGCCGGTTCGCACGCCATCGACCCGGCGCCGCTGCGCATTCCCGGCAGGGCACCCGCCGGGCTGTACCTCGACCCTGCCTTCCAACGGGGGGTGGCCCACCTCGGCGAGCGTGGCCTCACCTACGACACCTGGCACTACCACTACCAGAACCGTGAGTTCCTGGAACTGGCCCGTGCGGTGCCCGGCACGACGCTGGTGCTCGATCACTTCGGCACGCCGCTGGGTGTCGGGGCGTACGCAGGCCGGCGGGAGGAGATCTTCGAGCAGTGGCGAGCCGACATCGAGGCGATCGCCGACTGCCCGAACGTCGTCGCCAAGTTGGGCGGCCTGGCGATGCCCGACAACGGGTTCGGGTGGGACGCTGCCGAGCGGCCACCCACGTCGGACGAGTTCGTCGCCTCGCAGGCCCGCTACTACCTGCACGCGATCGAGTGCTTCGGTCCGCAGCGGTGCATGTTCGAGTCGAACTTCCCGGTCGACCGCTGGTCGCTGTCGTACGGCGTGCTGTGGAACGCGTTGAAGAGGATCGCCGCGCCCTTCGGCGCCGACGAGCGAGATGCCATGTTCTTCGGCACCGCGGCACGGGTCTACCGACTCGAGGGCTGAGGCGGGTTCCCTCTCGTTTCACCTCGTTCGGACGCGCCGACGACGAATCTCGCCGTCGGCGACCTCAGCCGGTCACGACCTGCAGTTCGAACTCCGCGGTGTCGCCGATGTCGACGCCTTCCTTGCGGCGCACGGGCTTCTTCACCGGCAGGATCAGTGTGCCCCGCTTGGTGTCGGGGAACACCGACGTCTGCCAGGTGCTGCCGCCCAGACGAACCTCCACGCGGATGGATCCGAAGCCGGCGGCCAGGTGGCCGAAGCGGTCGTCGATCTCGTCGGTCACTGCCTCGGGAAGGCTGGCGAAACACCACGACGCCGGGCCCTGCCATTCCCACAGTTGCGCCCGGAACGTGAACGGATCGCTCAGCGACACAGCCGCACGGTAGCCGCTTCCGGCGCCGGGCGTCAGGGGCCGAACCCACGCAACGAAAGCCCCGACCCCCGCACGACGGCGGCGTGGCAGACTCGGGGGATGACCTCCGGAGTGGTGCTCGGCACCTGCCATCACGACTGCCCCGACTCGTGCGGCTGGGAGGTGACCGTGGAAGGCGGCCGCGCCGTGAAGTTGCGCGGCAACCCGGCCCACCCCTATTCGAAGGGTGAACTGTGCCCGAAGGTGAACCGGTTCCTCGACCGGGTCTACAGCCCGCAACGGGTGCTGCGCCCGTTGGTGCGCACCGGGGCGAAGGGAGAGGGCCGGTTCCGCGAGACGTCGTGGGACGAAGCGCTGGCGCTGATCGCCGAGCGCGTCGGGGCCGCGGTGCAGCAGCACGGCGGCCAGACGGTGCTGCCGTGGGGCGACGCCGGCACACAGGGTTCGTTGATGATGGTTGGCGCGCTCGATCGACGGTTCTTCGCCCGATTGGGCTCGAGCGTGCAGGTCGATTCGCTGTGCGGCGGGACGGCGTTGACCGCCACGGCTTCGGCCATCGGCTCGCCGCTCACGTGCGATCCGCTCGACGTGCGGTTCTCCCGGTTGATCCTGCTGTGGGGCACCAACACCCGCCTCACGAACCGGCACCTGTGGCCGTTCATCGAGGAAGCCCGTTCGCAGGGGGCCAAGGTGGTGGTGATCGACCCCGTGCGCACCGTCACCGCGGATTCCGCCGACGTGTTCGTGCAGCCGCTGCCCGGCACCGACGTGGCACTGATGCTGGCGATGATGCACGTGCTGGTGCGCGATGGCCTGATCGACCACGCCTATGTCTCGCAGCACACGAGCGGCTTCGAGGAACTGGCCGCGCACGTCGCCGACTGGACGCCCGAACGAGCCGCCGTGGCCTGCGGTGTGCCCGCCGAGACCATCGAGTGGCTGGCCCGCGAGTACGGCACCACCAAGCAGTCGTTCATCCGCACGCTCATCGGGGCCGAGCATCGTGAGCACGGCGCACAGTTCTTCCGCACCCTCGTGTGCCTGCCGTCGTTGACCGGCGCGTGGCAGCACCGCGGCGGCGGTTACTCGCGCAGCGTCGGCTCGTACAACGACATGTTCCTGGACGACGCCTCGTTCGACGTGCCTGCCCTCTCGGCGGGAAGGCCGCGACGCACGATCAGCATGAATCGCCTGGGCTGGGCGCTCACCACCGACCAGCTCGACCCGCCGGTGACGGCGCTGTTCGTGTGGAACGGCAACCCGGTCGCCACCGTGCCCCAGGCGGCGCTCACCATGCGCGGCCTGGCGCGGGAGGACTTGTTCACCGTCGTGAGCGAGCAGTTCGTCACCGACACCGCGCGGTTCGCCGACGTGGTGCTGCCGGCCTGCACGCAGATCGAACAGGACGACGTGGTCACCGCGTGGGGGCACCTGTACCTGGGTTACAACCACCGCGCCATCGAGCCGTTGGGCGAGAGCGTGCCGAACACCGAGCTGTGGCGGCGTCTGTCGCGGGCGATGGGGTTCACCGAGCCGGAACTCTTCGAATCCGACGAGTCGCTGCTGCAGGGTTACCTGCTCGGACTCGGCGAGGCGAACGTCGAGGCACTGCGACGCGACGCCGTCATCCGCCTGCCGCTGGCCGACGACCTGCAGCCCTACGCGAACGGCGGTTTCGCCACGCCATCGGGTCGACACGAATTCGCCAACTCGGCGCTCGAGGCGCAGGGCCACGGTCGACTGCCCGAGTACCGGCCGTCGCAGGAAGGTGTCGGTGCGCCGGCCGACTCCCGTCACCCGCTGGTGCTGATGTCGGCCAAGGTGCACCAGCGTTTCCTGAACACCTCCTACTCACATCTCGACCAGCACGCCGGGCCCGAGGGCGAGATGTTCTGCGATCTGTCGGCACCGGACGCCGCGGCGCGCGGCGTGGCCGACGGCGACCTGGTGCGCGTGTTCAACGACCGCGGTTCGCTGCAGGCCGTGGCGCGGGTCTCAGCCGCATCGCGCACCCAGGTGGGCATGGTCATCGTGCCCTTCGGCTGGGTGGGTTCACACACCCGCGATGGTCAGAACGTCAACGTGCTCACCAGTGACACCCCCACCGATTGGGGCGGCGGCGTGGCGTTCTACGACACACTCGTCGAGGTCGAACGACTCGGCTGACCCGCAGGCCCGTCGGCAAGATCCTCGATGTCTGAAGCGGTGCTCCTAGGAGCACTCGCCGAGTTCCACCAGTCGGGCCCGCACCAGGTCGTGCAGCAGGGCAGCGTCGGGGTGCCACTCGGGCGGCACGCGGAACAGGTTGTCGGTGGGTTCGTACGGCGCCAGCCGGTCGGCGAACGCCGACATCACGTCCTTGCTCCATGGCGACACGCTGAGGTGGCGCTTGGCGGCGCTGAACCCCATCACGTACTGCGTGCCGCACTGCAGCTGGGGCACGTTCCACGCCATCTTCAGCGTCAGCTGCGGGAACTGTGCGAGCACGCACTCGACCATCGCACGCATGGTGTCGGCCGCTGCCGGCGACAGGTCGGCGAGATAGGAATCGAAGGTGGGGTATCGGCTGCTGGCCACGGCTCGACCGTAGGCATCACCCGACGGTGCGGGTCAAGCGGGTGACCACCAGTTCGTGCCGTCCGTTGATCGGGTCACCCACGGCGGTGGTGATGACCAGCAGCCACTCGTCGGCACCCACCTGC
Source organism: Actinomycetota bacterium (assembly GCA_046082485.1). Lineage (GTDB taxonomy): Bacteria > Actinomycetota > Acidimicrobiia > Acidimicrobiales > Ilumatobacteraceae > UBA668. Next base: position 2,303 of record JBJTXX010000145.1, on the reverse strand, counting down.
ACGGCGGCCGGGTCGAGGTAGTTCACGCCGGGTTCGGTCAGGAACGGCTCGGGGTCGACCGTCCAGGTCAGGCCGTCGGGCGAGGTCGCCAGGTGCAGCCGCTGCGGGGGCCTGCCCGGCCCGGTCGACAGCACGGCCAGATAGCTGTCGTCGTCGAGTTGCAGCACGTACGGGTCGACGTACCCTCCGGTGAGCACGGGCTGGGGTTCCACGGTGAACTGCACACCGTCGGTCGAGGTTGCCAGCATCAGTTGCTCGCCCCCGGCGCCCTTGTCGACGTAGATCATGGCGGTGCGGCCGTCGGGCAGGGTGTAGGTGTCGGGCACACCCCAGGCACCACCGGGTTCGGTCTGGCCGATGCCGGTCGGCAGCCCCTTGCCGAAGCCGCCCAGCGTGTTCGAGGTTGCCACCTTCACCGACTTGATGACGTTGTTCGGGCTGGGCGGCTGGCCGGGGGCCACGTTGCCGGCGGGTTGGAAGTCGACGTAGTAGAGGCGCCAGGTTCCATCCGCTGCCTGCAGCAGCGAGTAGTCGGCGCCGGACGGCATCTGGAAGGACGGGTCCGCGGTGAAGGTGACACCGTCGGTGGAGGAATACGGTCCGCCGGGCTGACCGGTTGCCAGCAGCAGGAAGGTTCCGTCCTCGCGCTGCACGATCTCCGGCGACACGCCGTCCACACCGATCGGGGTGAGGTCGCCGATCGCCCACCGGGGTGTGGGAGCCGTCGTAGTGGGGGCGGCCGTGCTGGAGGTGTCGGCAATCGAGGTCGCACCCGTCGAGGCCGGTTCGGTGCTGTCGATTTCCACCGAGCTGGTCGGTGCTGTGTCGGTGCCCGACTCGTCGCCGCCAGCGCTGCACCCGACAACGATTGCTGCGGCGAGCAGAGGGACGAGGAGTCGAAGTCGCGTGGTCACGCCTGCCACTCTACGTGTTCGAGCCACCACAAACCTTAATCCTCGTTCTGATAGAACGCCGACATGCACACCACGGCCGAGGGCATTCCCTTCATCCGCCCACCCGACTCGAACTTCGAGGGCCTGGCCGACTTCCCGTTCGCGCCCCACTACCTCGACATCGACGGGCTGCGCATGCACTACCTCGACGAAGGGCCTGCCGATGCGCCGGTTGCACTGCTGATGCACGGCATGCCGACGTGGAGCTTCCTCTATCGCACGATGATCCCGCCGCTGTTGCGGGCCGGCTACCGCTGCGTGGCGCCCGACCACATCGGCTTCGGCCGCAGCGACAAGGTCACCGACCCGGCGTGGTACGACATCGCCAGGCACACGGCGAACCTGCAGCGCTTGGTGACCTCGCTCGACCTGCGCGACATCACGCTGTTCGTGCAGGACTGGGGCGGCCCGACCGGCCTCGCACAGTACGCCGCCATGCCCGAGCGCTTCTCTCGCCTGGTGATCATGAACACGTGGCTGCACCACGAGGGCTACGAGTACACGCCGGCGATCCTGCAGTGGATCCAGCAGAACTCCGAGGGTGGTCTGTTCCGCGAGGGCGTTCCGGCTCGGTTCGGCTGGGGCACGATGATGACGGTGGCCACCCAGCGAACGGCTCCGCAGGACTCGCTGTTCAAGGAATTGCAGGGCCAACCGGGCGAGTACGACGCCGAGGCACTGGCCGTGCGCGCCGCCTACGACGCACCGTTCGCCGGGTTGGGCGATGCGGGGGTCACCGGACCGCGCCGTTTCCCGCTGAGCATTCCGGCCAACGACCCGGCGGCCGGCAACGCAGTGGTCCAGGCGGCGAACTTCGAAGTGGTGAACTCCACCACGCTGCCGGTGCACTTCATGTGGGGCACCATCGACAAGGTGTTCTCCACCGAGTGGGGCCGTGCGTGGCACGGCATGATCCCCCACTCGACGTGGGACGAGTTCGAGGCGGGTCACTTCCTGCAGGACACGCACGGCCCGCAGATCGTGCAGCGATTCCTCGAACGCCGGAGCGACTGAGAACCGCGCGCGAGGACTCGAGGCCGGCCCGACCCAATACCGTCGCCTCGCGACATCACATTGGCGCCCCCGGCAGGGATCGAACCTGCGACCTGCGGTTTAGGAAACCGTTGCTCTATCCGCTGAGCTACGGGAGCGGGGTGTCCGCGGTGGCTTCCGCGCCAATTTCCGCGCCACGAACCACCCCAGCCTACGGTCCACACAGCCCCCTTCTTCAGCCAGCACGACCGGAGGGGTCAGCGGCGGGCGTGCTCGTTGATCAGGCCGGAATGACCCAGCCACGGAAGTTGCAGTTGCCGCTGCCGTCGACGTACACAGCGATGTAGAGCGGGTAGC
>JBJTXX010000144.1:0-2593 GCA_046082485.1 Actinomycetota bacterium | reverse complement strand
CAACTGGGCGAACTTCCCGATCCCGCCCGACACCCTCGACGCGGTCGTCATCACCCACGGCCATCTCGATCACTGCGGCTACCTGCCGCGGCTCGTGAAGGCCGGTTTCCGCGGCGACGTGCACGTCACCTACGACACCGGCCGCCTGATGTCGGTGGTGCTGCCCGACAGCGCCCGCCTGCTGGAGGAGGAAGCCCGCTACGCGAACCGGGCGGGCTACTCCCGCCACCACCCGGCCCTCGCGCTCTACACCGAGGACGACGCGTGGACGGCGCTCGAGCAACTGCGCCCACACCCGTTCGATTCCCCGGTCGAGGTGGCGACCGGCGTGTCGGTGAACTTCCGACCAGCTGGCCACATCCTCGGCTCTGCCTCGCTGGAGGTGCGGCTCACCGATGGCCCCGTCATCCGCTTCAGCGGCGACCTCGGCCGAGGGAACCATCCACTGCTGGTGCCGCCCGCACCGGTGGGCGACTGCGACCACCTGCTCGTCGAATCCACCTACGGCGACCGTGAGCACACGAACGGCCATTCCCGCGACGCGTTGGCCGAGGTGGTCACCCGCACCGTCGAGCGCGGCGGCAAGGTCATCATCCCTGCGTTCGCCGTCGACCGCACCGAGGTGCTGCTCTATCACCTGCGACAACTGCACGACGAGGGACGCCTGCCGTCGGTGCCGATCTTCGTCGACAGCCCGATGGCGCTCGCCGCGCTGCACATCTACCGCGATGCGTTCGAACAGCGTGCCGCCGACGTGCGGCCCGAACTGCACGACTGCGGGGAGCTGTTCGACCTGCCGAACATGGAGGAAGTGCACGACGCCGAGGGCTCCAAGGCGGTCACCCGTCGGGGTGGGGCAGCTATCATCATCGCCGGCGCAGGCATGGCGACAGGCGGCAGGGTCGTGCACCACCTCGAGCGATTCCTGCCCGATCCCGCGAACTCGGTGGCGCTGGTGGGCTTCCAGGCCGCTGGCACCCGCGGCCGATCGCTGCTCGAGGGGGCGAACGCCGTGAAGATCCACGGCCAGTACGTGCCGGTGAAGGCCGAGGTCTGCGACCTCACCGGCTTCTCGGTGCACGCCGACGCCAGTGAACTGATGGCCTGGCTGCGCACCGCCGAACGTGCACCCCGCACCACGTTCGTGGTGCACGGGGAACCGACCGCGGCCGAGGCGCTACGCGCCCGGGTGCAGGCCGAACTCGGATGGACGGCCGTCGTGCCCGATCATGCCGAGCGCATCGTGCTGCGCCGCTGACCCCGTCAGACGCCGACCGGGCGGGGCATGTTCCGCATCGCCCAGACCGCAGCCTGGGTGCGGTCGGTCACGCCGAGGCGCTGGAACAGGCGGCTGCAGTGTGTCTTCACGGTCTTCTCGCTGATGCCCAGCGCACGACCGATGCCGAAGTTGCTGTGCCCGTCGACGATGAGGTTCAGGATCTCGAGCTCACGAGGGGTGAGTGACGCCGGGTTGCTGGCCTGCTGGGGCGCGGGGGCCGCTGCCGGGGCTGCGCCGCGCAGCAGGCTTGCCGCCACCGAGGGGCTCAGCGGCGCACCGCCCTGCACGGCTGCACGGATGCTCGACACCAGCACCTCGGGTTCGACGTCCTTCACCAGGTAACCGGACGCACCGGACGTGATGGCCGCCGACACCTGGTGGGGCTCCTGGAACGTGCTCAGCACCACCACGTGGGTGCGGGGGTTGCGCTGCTTCACGAGCTTCAACGCCTCGAGGCCGTCCATCACGGGCATCGACATGTCCATCAGCACCAGGTCGGGGTCGAGCAGGCTCACCTGCTCGACAGCCTCGAGTCCGTTGGCGGCCTCGCCGACGATCTCGAGGTCGCCGTACTGGCGCAGCAACTGCGCCAGTCCGGCCCGCACCATCGCGTGGTCGTCGGCAATCAGGATCCGGATCATCGTTGGCCTGCCATTTCAAGTTTGAGGGCCGTGCCGGCCCCGGGTGCGGAATCGATCGAGAGGTCAGCGCCAACGTCCTGGGCGAGGTCGTGCAGCAGTTGCAGGCCGAGGTGGCCCTGGCTGCGGCTCTTGTCGGCCTTGGAAGCCGTGAAGCCACGGCCGTTGTCGCGCACCTCGAGGTGCAGGCGGCCGAGACGGCTCTTGAAGCGCACCAGCACCTGCGTGGCCTCGGCGTGGGCCGCCACGTTGCGCAGCGACTCGCGGGTCACTCGCAGCAGCAGCAGTTCGTCCATCGGTGCCAGTTCCACGTCGTCGATGTCGACCGTGACGCGCACGCCGTGCGCCTCGAGCGCGGCGACGAGGTCGTTGAAGCCGCTCGACCAGCCTGCATCGGGCACCTCCACCGGGTAGATCGAGTTCAGCAGGCTGCGCAGACGGCGCACGGTGGTGCGGGTGTTGCCGGCCAGGTCGTGCAGACGCTGGTGCGTAGGTTCGGGCACGTCGTCTGCGGCGGCCTCGAGGGCGTACATCACGCCGATCAGGTCCTGCACCGCCCCGTCGTGCACCTCGGCGGCGATGCGGCGGCGCTCGGCATTCGCCGCCTGCTTCCTCAGCGCCTCGCGCTCATCGTCCGCGGCGCGCTTGTCGTCTTCCGCGCGCCGCGTCGCCTCGG
>JBJTXX010000143.1:0-630 GCA_046082485.1 Actinomycetota bacterium | reverse complement strand
GTGATGCCGAACTGGCGCACGTTCACGCGCATGGCATCGATGAAGTTGGCAGCCCATGAACTGCCCTCGCCGGAGATGCGCTGGTAGTTCTCGGCGGCGGCCACCTGCGACGGCTGGGCAGGTGCCGCCATGGCCACGGTCAACGCCGCCGTGAGGCCGGCAACGAGCAAGCGGAACGGGGTCTTCACGGGGTCACCTAGGTCGGGGGAAGAGCAGCCCGTGGGCCCTCGATGCGGATCAGGTCTCGGGCGGATCGCTCGGCCGAGCGCTTCAGTTGACGCTTCGACAGTCGGCCCGCAGGGCGGCCGCCCAGCACGCGGGCGAGCGAGAACAGCACCAGCACGAGGACCATCAGTGCAGCAGCAGCACCGAAGCCACGGGCGATCAGCGTCTCGGACGGCGACTTCACCAGCTCGTACGACGCCAGCGGCAGCGACACCATCGGGTTCTTGGTGGGGTTCAGGTTCATCGAGGCCGTGTACCCGGCGGTCAACAGCACGGGGGCGGTCTCGCCGATGCCACGCGCCAGACCGAGGATCACCGAGGTGGTGAGGCCCGAACGGGCCGTCGGCAGCACCACGTGCCACACCGTGCGCCACTGCGGGGCGCCCAGCGCGGCAGCGGCCTCAC
>JBJTXX010000142.1:0-1627 GCA_046082485.1 Actinomycetota bacterium | reverse complement strand
CGCGGCCAGGGCCTCGAGGGATGCCGATGCCAACTGGCCACGGTCGTGTTCGATGACGACGAGCACGTTCACTTCAACAACCCCAGTTCCTCGAGCAGGTCCACCACTGCGGGGGCGGCTTCCGGGCCGTGACCGAGGATCACCGTCTGGGTCACCTGTTCGGCGGCTTGCAACAGCATCACCATTTGCTGGCCACCCGGGTCGCCCTGGGGCGACACCTGGGCCACGTCGACCTTCTTCGAGGCCAGGCGGCCCTTCAGCGTCGGGTAGCGCGGCAGGTTGATGCCTTCCTTCACGCCCAGCACCGCCGGCATGGGCAAGCGATAGACCTCGACACCAGCCTCGGCCTCTCGCTTGGCACGCACGTGGTCGCCGTCCACCTCGATGCCCTTGATGCCGTTCACGATCGGCCGGCCCAGCGAATGGGCCACCCTCACACCGATCTGGAAGTTCCCCGTGTCCGCGCTCTCGTTGCCGAACAGCACCAGGTCGAACGCCCCCTCGGCGGCCTCGATGCCCCTGATGGCATCAGCCAACGCTGCAGCGGTGCGCTGTGGGTCCCAGTCGTTCTCGGCGATGGGCAACAGCACGGCCTTGTTCACGCCGATGCTGGCTGCGTAACGCAGCTGTTCGTCGGCCTCCGCCGGGCCGAGCGTGAGCACGGTGGACTCGCCACCGTGGCGCTCGACCAGTTGCACCGCTTCCTCCACCGCACACTCCTCGTGCGGGCTGGTGGTGAACGCCAGATAGGCCGTGTCGACGCTCTGGCCGTCGGCGGTGATGTTGATCTTGGCGCCCGGGGCGGGCACCCGCTTCACGCAGACCAGGACTCTCATGACTTCATGCGGGCATCGGTGGGGTCGAACAGCGGCGTCGCCGACGCACGCTCGACCGTGACCGGATAGGTCTCGTTCATGTACATCACCTGCAGCTTGTTGCCCTCGACCGCGTGCTCTGCGGGCAGGTAGGCCAGCAGCAGGTATTTGCCCACCGACGGGCCCATGCCGGCGGTGGTGACCCGCGAGACACGGCCCTTCGCATCGATGAGGCGGTTGCCCTGCAGGTCGAGGATCGGCTCGTTGCCGCCCGTCGGGAAGCGTTCGTAGCCGTCGGCGCAGCGGAGGCTGTCCATCGACAGCGTGCACATCACGGCCACCGCAGCCTCTTCGCGAGCCTTCAGGTAGGCGGCCTTGCCGATGAAGTCAGCCGACTTCACCTTCGGGCGGGCCAGACCGGCCTCGACCGGGTTGTACTCGCTCTCCAGCTCGGCACCCATCAGGCGGTAGCCCTTCTCGATGCGGCCGGTCACGGCGTAGACACCGATACCGACGGGGATGATCTCGAACTCCTGACCGGCGTTCCAGATGGCGTCCCACAGCTTCAGGCCGTGCTCCATGCGGGTGTAGACCTCCCACCCGTTCTCGCCGACGTAGCTGATGCGGAACATCGTGCACGGCACGCCGTCGATGATCACCTCACGCACGGCGCCGTAGGGGAAGCCCTCCTGGCTCACGTCGTAGGGCGAGGTGGTGTGGTCGGTGACGATCTTGGCCATCGTCTTCTCGGCGTTCGGGCCCCACACGCCGATGCCGACCGGGATGATGTCGAACTCCTGGCCGGCCGCCCA
>JBJTXX010000141.1:0-7018 GCA_046082485.1 Actinomycetota bacterium | reverse complement strand
ATCGCACCGCGCTCGCCGTACTCCAGCGGCTCGGTGGTGCTCATGGCCGTGGCGGCGATGCGGATGCAGTCGAAACTGCCCACGAGGTTGATGGCAATGACCTTCTTGAAGGCGTCGAGGTTGGCGGCCGACTCGTACGAGCCGTCCTTGCCCACCGTGCGCTGTGCCCAGCCGATGCCGGCCGAGTTCACCAGCACGCGCAGCGGGCCCATGCTCTTGGCCATCTCGACGGCGTTCATGATGTCGTCGGTGTTGGTGACGTCGACCTTGCAGAACGCGCCACCGATCTCGTCGGCGAGGGCCTCGCCCTTGTCGGCCTGCAGGTCAGCGATCACGACCTTCGCGCCCTTCGAGGCGAGGAGACGGGCCGATGCGGCGCCGATGCCCGAGGCGCCTCCGGTGACGATTGCACTTGCTCCATTGATGTCCATTCCCTCGACCCTATGCCCAGCCCGGCGCCGTCGCCCAAGCGGACGCACGGCTACCCTCGGCGCCATGACAGGACCCCTGGAGGGCATCAAGGTCATCGAGGCGTGCCAGATGGTGGCCGGGCCGATGGCGGCGATGATCTGCGCCGACCTCGGCGCCGACGTGGTGAAGATCGAGCAGCCCAAGGGCGGCGACCGATACCGGTTGCTGGGCCACAGGGTCGGCGGCATCAGCGCGGCGTGGGCTGGCGCCAACCGCGGCAAGCGCAGCCTTGTCGTCGACATGCAACACCCCGACGGACTCGCCGTGGTGCGCGACCTGGTGGCCGGTGCCGACGTGTTCATCCAGAACTTCCGGCCGGGCGTCGCCGACCGACTCGGGGTGGGCGAGGCAGACCTGCGCGTGCGGAACCCGCGTCTGGTCTACGTGTCGGTCAGCGGCTTCGGCGACACCGGCCCGTACATCGACCAGAAGAGCTACGACTACGTGGTGCAGATGCTGTCGGGAATGGCCGCTCTGCAGGGTGGTGACGGGCCGCCGCAGTTGATCCGCAACATTGTGATCGACAAGGTGACCGCGATGACCGCCGCCCAGTCCGTCCTCGCCGCGCTCGTCGCCCGCGGTCGCACCGGCGAGGGCCAGCACATCCGCCTGTCGATGATCGACACCGCCATCGCGTTCCTGTGGCCCGACGGGATGATGCAACACGCCCTGCTCGACACCGATCGGGTAACGCCGGGGAACCACATGGCCGACGGCTACGTGGTGCGGCCGACCGCCGATTCACACCTCGCGCTCATGGCCACCTCGAATTCGCAGTGGCCCGGGTTGTGCGCCGCGCTCGGCACCGAGCACTGGATGGACGACCCCCGATTCGCCACCCTCGCCGACCGCGAACACAACGCCGCTGCGCTGTCGGAACTGATGAGCGCCGAGGTCGCCCGCCACCCGGGAAGGGAACTGGTGCAGCGGTTGCACGCGCACGACGTGCCCTGCGCTCTGGCCAACCCGATCGACAGGGTGCACCTCGACCCCCAGGTGGTGCACAACGGCACCATCGTCGAGCACGAACGCCCCTGGTTGGGCCGGGTGCGCGAACCGCGACCGCCCGCCCACTACTCGGCCACGCCCACGGCGCTCGGGCGGCACGCACCGAAGTTCGACGAGCACACCGACGAGGTGCTCGCGGAGTTGGGTCGCAGCGTCGACGACGTCGCCGCGCTGCGCTCCGCCGGAGTGGTGGGGCCGCGTCGCTGACCGTCGCCGCGCCGGCGCGTTCAGTCGAACAGTGAACCCTGCGTGGGCTCACCCGAGGGCGGCAGCAGCGGGGTCTCGTCGCGGTCCGCCGCGAACGGGGACTGTGCCGCGGCCACGGCCAGACGGTCGACGAGGTCGTTCATCGGGTCGCCGCTGTGCCCCTTCACCCAACGGAACTCGGGCCGCCGCTGCTCGACCAGTTCGATCAGCGGTTGCCACAGGTCGACGTTCGCGACGGGTTCCTTCTTCGAGTTCTTCCAACCGTTGCGGCGCCAGTTCATGTACCACCGTTCGCGAAAGCAGTTCACGACATAGGTGGAATCGCTGACGATGGTGAGATCGCCGGGAAGGGACCTCAGTGCCTCCAGCACCGCCGTGATCTCCATCCGCTGATTCGTGGCGTGCGGAGCCCCACCGCTGCCGTTCGGCTCGCCGGAGGGCGCCACCGCCCAGCCCCAACCGCCCGGTCCGGGGTTCCCCGAGCAGGCGCCGTCGGTGTACACGATCGTCCGGTCGCTCATGTCAACGCCTCCCGCACGACGGCCGGTCCGAGGAACTCCGTGGCGATGCGCGTCGCTGCCTCGGTGGTCCAGTGCACCTTGTCGGGCCGGGCCGTCTCGTCGGCAGCGAGGCCCGACTGCTCGACCCACGCAGCAAGGTCGATCACCCTCACCGCGGGCCTGCCGTCGTCGAGGGCCTCGATCACGCGGTGCAGCACGGCGTGGCGCTCGGGTTGGCTCTGCAGGTCGACCGCGGCGGTGGGGGTGGGCAGCGGCACGGGATGCCGCAACCACACGACCCTCGGCACGCCCGACGCCAGCAGGTCGTCGGTGAACGCAGTGAGCGAGTAGCGGATCGCTGCCTCGATGGTGGGGTCGGTGGGTGGCAGCTCCGGCCCGTCCGCGGTCAGCCGACGGTCGAGTGCATCCCACACCGACGACAACACCACCACCACGTCGGGCTGCAGTTCACGAACCTTGTCGGGCACCACCTCGCGCACGTAGGGGCCGCACTCCTTCTCGGTGTCGCGGTCGCCGAACGCGAGGTTCTGGAAGCCCGCCAGCACCAGCCCGCACCCGGCGCCGGTCACCAGTGCCACCTGCGCCTGTTCCGGGTTGGCGGCAGCCCACGCCACCAGCCCCGCACCCGTGGCCTCGGCCGTCGAGTCCCCCACCACCATGATGCGCACCGGTCTCGGCGGCACGATCGTGACCGTCGTGGTGGTGCCTGGCTCCGTCGTGCCCACCACCGAGGTCGTCGGGCCCACCGTCGGGGTCGGCGCCAACGTCGGCAGCGGCGCCACCGACCCCGTGGCGATGCTGGCGGCCTGTGCCTGCGCTTCGTCGACGCCGTAGTACTTGGCGCCGGTGGGCACCACCAGCACCAGTGCCGCAACGGCAACGGTCGCCGACAGGGCCGACACCAGTGCGAGTCGCGGCACCAGGCGCTCGCTGCGCCGCACCGGGCGCTCGAGCAGCAGGTACGACGCCACCGTCACCGCCGCGACGATCGACCACTTCACCGCGAGGTCGGCCAGCACGGGAAGATCCCAGGCCTGCCGGTCGACCAGCACGTACACGGGCCAGTGGAAGAGGTACACGCCGTAACTGACCTTCCCGAGCGCCACCAACGGGCGCGCCGACAGCAGTGCACGGGCCGGGCCCGGCACCTGCAGGCCGTAGATCATGAGGGCGCTGACCGCACCCACCAGCGGCAGCGCACCCTCGTAGGCCGGCCCGCGGCCATCGGGGAACAGCACGCACGCAACGAGGATTCCCACCAGGCCGACAGGCGCCCACCAGGCAGCACGGCCCGACGGAGGGCGCACCGCGACCATGCACGCGGCGAGAGCACCGAAGAGGATCTCCCCGATGCGCGCCGGCGTCGCCCAGTACGCGGCATCCGGGCCCCACACCCGCGCGATGACCGGCGCGGCGACGGCGAACAACGCGGTCAGCACCCCCACGAACCGCAGCGGTGAACGTCGCGACCGCCGACACCACACGACGATTCCCATGAACGCGAGCGGCCACAACCAGTAGAACTGCTCCTCGATCGCGAGCGACCAGTAGTGGTCGAGCGGTCGGCGCAGTCCGGCCTGGGCAGCCGTGAGGTCCGCGTAACTCTCGCCGCTTGCCAACTTCACCCAGTTGAACACCTGGAACAGGGCCCCCAGCACGTCGCGACGAAGGTTCGCCAACCCCTCGAACGCTCCCGCCGCGGCCAGCGCGCAGACGACGGCCAGGCAGAGCAGGCTCGCCGGCAGCAGGCGCTTGGCACGTCGCGTGTAGAAGGCGGCCACCCCCACGGTGCCGGTGGCCTCGTGCTCGGCGAGCAACAGCGAGGTGATGAGGAACCCGCTGAGGGTGAAGAACACCGACACGCCGAGGTATCCGCCGCCCATCCACGACAATCCGGCGTGGAACAGCAGCACCGTCGCCACTGCGACGGCACGCACGCCGTCGAGCGCTGGCTGGTAGGCGATCGACGGGCGCGACATCGGCACGATGGTAGGCGCACCCACCCCGCTCGCAACGACGGCGTCTGGTTGGCAGAATGCTGGGATGAGGTGGCGCGGGGCGGCGGTGGCGGTGTGTGTGATCGCCGCCTCCGTCGCCAGCGGTCAGCCACAGGCGTGGGCCGCGCCGGCCGGCTGCAAGGTGAACTCGAAGCGGCAGGTGATCTTCTGCGACCACACCATCGCCGCCACGGGCATTCGCGGCGGCATCGCCCTGGTGGGCGACTCGGTGTTCCTCGGTTCATCGCCCGGAATGAGCAACCCCGGACTGCCCGCGCTGCTGTCGGCCGCCGGATGGGGCCCGGTGCGGATGACCACCTCGCTCGGCATGGTGACCTTCCGCTCGACCTCAACGCCGTACACGCTCACCGCCGACTCGTCGGGCTACCACATCCTCGATCGGTGGAAGGCGCAGGGCCTCTCGCCCCGGGTGGTCGCCGTGAACCTCGGTGCGAATCACCTCGGAACCTGCACCACCGCAACCGTCGCGACCTGCCGCACGGCCATCGCGAAGCTGCTCGATCGCGTCGCCGCGAACTTCCCGAACGCATCGGTCTGGTGGGCGAAGACCAATCACGAGACCTACGGCCGGGGCACCGGCTACAGCGCCGGCATGCTGGGCTGGAACCTTGCGCTCGACCTCGAGAGCGCGGCGCGCACCAACCTCGTCGTGTGGGACTGGCCGACGGCACTCCGCAACGCCAACCCGTCCATCCGCACCGACACGCCGGGCGTGCACCCTTCGTCGGGCGTGGAGTACGTCAAGCGCAGCACGATGATCGCCGACCACCTCGGCGCCACGATGAACTCGGTGTACACGGGCCCCCGGGTGCCGTTGCCGACAGCGCTCGGCGACCCACTCCCGTTCAGGGTGATGCCGGCGACCTCGTTGTACGACACCACCGACGTCGGGGCGGAACCCCTCGCTGCGGGTCAGGAGCGCGTCATCGAGCTCTCGTCGCTGCCACCCGGCACGCAAGCGGTGGCCGTCGGCGTGACCGGCACCAATGCCACGGCCGGAGGCTTCCTCACCCTGTACCGCTGCGGGGACACCCGGCCTTCCACCTCGAACCTGAACGTGCAGGCAGGCGTCATCCGCTCGGCCCAGGCGTTGGTGGCGGTGACCACCGACCTGCGACTGTGCGCGTGGTCGAGCGTCGATCTCGACATCGCCCTCATGTTGCAGGGCGTGTTCGCGCCGTCCGAGACCGGCCGGTTCTCGCCCATCACGCCGCTGCGGGCGGGCGACACGCGCAACGCGGGCCGCAGCCTGAAGCTGACCGTCCCCGTGCCACCCTCCGACGCCGTCGCGGTCTCGCTGACCGTCATCGGCGGCGACGCTGCGGGCACCGCGACCCTGTATCCCTGTGACGCGTCGATCCCCACGATCAGCCACCTGCAGTTCCGTGCCGGCGAGGTGGTGGCCGTGGCAGCGTTCGTGCCCGTTTCCGGCCTCGGCACCATCTGCGTGCACGCCGACACGGGCTCGGTGCTCACGGCCGACGCACCGCACTTGATCGTCGACGTCACCGGCATCTTCGGTACGACCGGGTTGCGCTTCGCCCCGGTGCCCGCCACCAGGCTGCTCGACACCCGCAGCGGCATCGGCGGCTGGCAGGGGCGCCCCGGCCGCAGTCAGACCATCGACGTGCAGGCGTCACCCGGCACGGCCGGCGCCGTCAGCGGTGTCGTGACGATGGTGCAACCGCTCGGCGGAGCCCACGTTCGGGGCCACGCCTGCGGGGCCACGTTACCCGAGACCTCCGCCGTGAACTCCCGACGCGGTCTGGTGGCGGCGAACACCCTCACCACCGCCGTCACCCCCTCGACAGGACTGCTCTGCCTCTGGAGTTCGGCACATGCACACGTGGTCTTCGATGTCGTGGGATGGTGGGTGCCGTGAAGCGTCGCCTGAAGGCGGTGATGGTGGCCGCCGTGCTCGCCGCAGCCACGGTGCACCCACCTGCGGCCTCTGCCATTCCGCCCGACTCCACGAAGCTGTTCATGGTCAGCGATTCGGTCGGTCTGGGCGCGAAGGGGGCGATCGCGAGGGCGTTCCCCGGATGGCAGGTGACCGTGACCGGCAAGCCGGGTCTCTTCACCGAGAACCTGGTCCGTTACGTCACACAGGCGCCAGCTGCGCAGTTCGGCACCGAGGCCGTGGTGGCGACCGGCTACAACTACCCGTACTGGGCCCCCGACCGTTTCGACGCAGCGATCGACCAGATGATGACCGCGCTGATCGCCAAGGGCATCCAGCGGGTCTTCTGGGTGACGATGCGCGAGGTGAAGCCCGCGTGGTATCCGAAGTGGAACGGCCTCACCGGCCCCTACAAGAAACTCTTCCTCTCCTATCCGGCGGCGAACGACCAGTTGCGCAACGCGATGAACCGGTGGCCGCAACTGAACATCCTCGACTGGGCGGCCATCACCGATCAGGTGGGCATCACCTCCGACGCCATCCACTTCTTCGGCGACTTCAGCGCAGGCGCCCAGCGCTACGCGGGCATGGTCTACAGCGGGGTGATGAACGCCCGCACACGGCAGCCCGCCGGCAGCGTCACCGAGGTGCAGGTCACCGACCGCGACAGTGTGCCCGCCGACGCGCTCGCCGCATCACTCACCATCACCGCTGTGCACCCGCGCCAGAACGGCTTCGTCACGGCGTACCCCTGCGGCGGCGAACGCCCCACCGTCGCCAACCTCACCCACCGCGCCTCCGAGACCGTCGCCTCCTCCGCGGTCGTGCCGATCGGCGCCGATGGCAAGGTGTGCCTGTACCAGTCGTCGGCCGCGCACCTCGTCGTCGACCTC
>JBJTXX010000140.1:0-1299 GCA_046082485.1 Actinomycetota bacterium | reverse complement strand
CACCGAGGGCTACTGCCAGGCCTGGGCGGGTGTGCGCATCGACAAGGGGCACTCGGGTGGGACCGACCTCTCAGGCCTCAACGTGGCGATGCTGCTCGACATCCCCGGGAAGATGGAGCGCGGCAACTGGACGCTCGCGCTCTGGATCGACGAGCGGGCGACCGACGAACAGTTCGCGGCGCTCGAGACCATCTTCCGCGGCAGTGCCCGCGGCACGACCGGCCTCTTCACCCTGCTGGTGGGTGAGTACCTGGGCGCCGAGCGTGCCCCGGTGCAGTTCGAGACCGACGGCGACACACGCAGCCTCTCGGTAGGGCGCGTCATCCAGGGTGAGGTGCGCCCCATCGCCGGCGCCCGCGGCGGCGAGGAGGTGTCGGTGGTGAACACGCAGTACTGGATGGGCCCGGAGGTCGTGGTGGCCGAGGCCGTGAAGGGTCGCGTGCGCGCCTTCGGCCGGGTGTGGAACTTCGAGGGTCGCAGTGCCGAGATCTGCCGCATCAGGTGGGAGGGCCCGTGAACCCGGCGGGGTTGTCCATCACGAGGCGGCTGAGGTCCACCCCGTGGTCGGCCCGCATCGAACAGTTCGGGGTGCTCACGTACACCACCTACAACCACATGCTGCTGCCGACGCAGTTCCGTGGGGTGGAGGACGACTACCACCATCTGCGTTCGTCGGTGCAGGTGTGGGACGTCGCGTGCGAGCGCCAGGTGGAACTGCACGGGCCCGACGCGGCCCGGCTGGCGCAGTTGCTCGCGGTCCGCGATCTCTCGGGTTTCGTCGACGGGCGCTGCGGGTATGCGCCCGTGGTCGACCACGACGGCTTCCTGATCAACGACCCGGTCGTGTTGCGGGTGGCGCAGGATCGCTGGTGGTTCTCGGTCAGCGACAGCGAAGTGGTGCTGTGGGCCGGTGGTCTCGCCCTCGGCATGGGACTCGACGTGCGGGTGGGGGAACCGGACGTGAACCCGTTGGCGGTGCAGGGCCCGATGTCGGAGGCCGTCATGTCGCGCGTGTTCGGCGACGGGGTGCGCGACATCAGGTTCTTCCGCTTCGAGCCGCTCGAGTACCGCGGGCACCGGATGCTGGTGGCGCGCAGCGGTTGGAGCGCGCAGGGTGGCTTCGAGGTCTATGTCGACGACCCCGATCTGGCGGTGCCGTTGTACGACGACCTGATGGCGGCGGGGGAGGAGTTCGGCATCCGCCCCGGCTGCCCGAACCTGATCGAGCGCATCGAGGCCGGCCTGCTCACCTACGGCACCGACGTGACGCGGGCGCACACCCCGCTCGAGGCGGGGCTC
>JBJTXX010000139.1:0-3545 GCA_046082485.1 Actinomycetota bacterium | reverse complement strand
CGGCGCCCCAGAAGCAGCCGAGGCCGAACACCGCGGTGTGCATGCCTTCGGGCCACGGGGGTGTGAGCGGCGTGCCGAGCACGAAGTGCTGCTCGGGCACCGGCATCGTCTGGTCGGTGCGGCCGGGCAGCGCGGAGTCGGGGCTCACCATCTCGGTCTTCGTGCGGAACAGCATGCGGGGAAGGTTAGGCGGCGCGGTGGCTAGGGTGCCCGACGTGCTCGTGAGAACCTTCGAGGAAGGCGACATCGCCGACGCCCTGGCGCTGAACAACGCCAGCGTGCCCGACCTGAACGAGCTCGACGAGGCGGCGATGCGACGCCTGCTGGCGATGTCCGACACGGCGTTGGTGGCCGAGACCGAACCGGCCGACGACGCAGGGCCCGCCCGTTTCGCAGGGTTCTGTTGGGTGATGCGCCCCGGCGCCGATTACGCGAGCGAGAACTACGTCTGGTTCTCGCAGCAGTACCCCGATTTCGTCTACCTCGACCGCATCACGGTGATGCCCGACTGCCGTCGCCTCGGAGCCGGCCGGGCGATGTACGCCGACCTGGTGCAGCGCTACACGGGTGTTGCGCCGGTGCTGACGTGCGAGGTGAACCTGGTGCCGCGCAACGACACCTCGCTGCGCTTCCACGTCGGACTCGGTTTCGTCGAGGTCGGCCAGCAGCACACCGGCGGCGGCGCGAAGCAGGTCAGCCTGCTGGCGCTGCAACTGCCGGCGAACTGAGGCAGACCCTCGGGCTCAGTGCTGGTCGGGTGCGAGCGCCGGCCACAGCACCGGGTTCGTCGGTGCGTCCTCCACCCGCGAAGGGCGTGCCGGCTGGATGACGTGTGACGGGTCGGTCCACACGTGGTCGTCGGGCGCCGGGAAGCGAGACAGCAGGTAGGCGCCCAGCACGTAGATGAGTTCCTGCTGGATGAACGGCCGCTCGTCGCCACCGGCGCTGTAGCCGCTGAGCATGCCCAGCATGATGCCGACCGCCGTGCGCGCCACGATGAGCGTCTCCGGCTCGGTGATGCCGGGCACGCGGTCGCGCACCAGCAGCGAGACGAAGGACACCAACTGGTCGGCCAGCGACTCGCCGGGGCTGGCGGTGCCACCGGTCAGGCACAGGGCCACGACCGCCGGGTTGTCGTCGACGTACCGGCAGAGGTCGCCCATCACGACCTGCAGTCGACCGCTGAGGCTCTTGTCCTTGTTCCGGGCGACGGACTCGGTGAACAGTTGCAGTAGGCGTTTCGTGCTGCGCTCCACGAGCGCTGTCACCACCGCGGGAATGTCCTGGTACCAGTAGTAGACGCGGCCGATCGACGTGCCGGCCTCGTCGGCCAGTTCCTTCGCGGTGAAGGCCACCTGCCCCTGCTCGTGGATCAACCGCTCGGCCGCGTCGAGGATGGAATCGATCGATTGCTGGCTGCGGCGCTGCCTGGGAGCCGTGCGCAATTCCTGCATCTCCACAAACTAGACGAGCACGGCACGGGATGTAGCCTCCTGCGATGCGTCTGGCGGCCGTGCAACACGACATCGTCTGGAACGATCGAGCGGCGAACTTCGCCCGCCTCGCCCCGATGATCGCTGCCGCGGCGGCAGGCGGGGCACGGCTGGTGTTGCTGAGCGAGACCTTCTCGACCGGCTTCGCGGTCGACAACCCGGAACTCGGCGAGCCCGAGGGTGGGCCGTCCGCCCAGTTCCTGATGGCACAGGCCGCCCTGCACGGGGTGTGGGTCGCCGGAAGTTGCCCCGAGGTGCCCGCCGACAGCGACCCTGCCGATCGGCGCCCCGCCAACAGCTTCGTGCTCGCCGGTCCCGACGGCACGGTGCACCGCTACCACAAGATCCACCCCTTCACCTTCGGCGGGGAGGACCAACACTTCCGCCCCGGGGGCCCGTTCACCCAGGTCGAGGTGGAAGGGGTGCGCATCTCGCTGTTCGTCTGCTACGACCTGCGCTTCGCCGACGAGTTCTGGGGTCTCGCGCCCACCACCGACCTGTACCTCGTGCCCGCCAACTGGCCCGAGACCCGCCGCAGCCACTGGATGGCGCTGCTGCAGGCGAGGGCCATCGAGAACCAGGCCTACGTGGTGGGCTGCAACCGGGTCGGTGAGGGTGGCGGGCTGCGCTACTCGGGGGACAGCCGCATCGTCGACCCGCTGGGCGAACTGCTGGCGACCGGTTCACAGGGCGAGACCATCCTCTTCGCCGACATCGAACCGGCCACGGTCGCCGCCGTGCGCGACCGGTTCCGTTTCCTCCCCGACCGTCGCTGACGGTCGAGGACAGGCGCCTCAGCCCAGCCGCTTCAGGCGCTCGACTGCTTCGTCGAGCACCTCGAGGCGCTTGCAGAACGCGAACCGCACGATGTGCCGTCCCTCGTGCTTGTTCATGTACAGCACCTCGGTGGGAATGGCCACCACGCCGCAGTGGTGCGGCAGTTCACGGCAGAACCGCATGCCGTCGCCGTCGGGCTGCCGCGGCCTGATGTCGACCGTGACGAAGTAGGTGGCGCTGGTGGGGAACACCTCCAACCCGGCCTCCACCAGACCCGGCATCAGCCGGTCGCG
Organism: Actinomycetota bacterium; assembly: GCA_046082485.1. Classification (GTDB taxonomy): domain Bacteria; phylum Actinomycetota; class Acidimicrobiia; order Acidimicrobiales; family Ilumatobacteraceae; genus UBA668. The sequence continues at coordinate 982 of JBJTXX010000139.1, read as the reverse complement.
CTTGGCCTGCAGGTCGGCTGCCAGCGCCGAATAGAACGAGTCGGGCAGGTTCAGCCCGGCTGCGATGGCCGGCTGGAACGGGCCGCCGTTGACGTAGGGGAGGAACTGCTTGGCGGTGCGCACCGCGCCCACCAGCGCGGCCGGGCCGCACACCCAGCCGATCTTCCAACCCGTCGTGTTGAACGTCTTGCCACCGCTGCTGATCACGATCGTGCGTTCGCGCCTGCCCGGCAGGGCGGCGAGCGCCACGTGCTGGGCGCCGTCGAACAACAGGTGTTCGTACACCTCGTCGGTCACCACGAGCAGGTCGTGCTCGATTGCCAGGTCGGCGATCATCTGCACCTCGGCGGGGCCGAACACGCGACCGGTCGGATTGTGCGGAGTGTTGAACAGGATCAGCTTGGTGCGCGGCGTGATGGCGGCGCGTAGCTCGTCGGGGTCGATCGCATAGTGAGGCGGGCGGATCGTGACGGGCTTGGTGATCGCCCCGGCCATCGCGATGCACGGCGCGTAGCTGTCGAACATCGGCTCGAGCACCACCACCTCGTCGCCCGTGTCGAGCAGCGCCAGCAGCGTGCCGGCGATCGCCTCGGTGGCGCCCGCTGTCACCAGGATCTCGCTGTCGGGGTCGTAGTCGAGGCCGTAGAAGCGTTGCTGGTGGGCGCTGATCGCCTGACGCAACACGGGCACGCCGGGGCCCGGCGGGTACTGGTTCATCCCGTTGTTGATGGCGTCGATGGCCGCATCGAGCACTTCGCGCGGACCGTCGGTGTCGGGGAACCCCTGGCCGAGGTTGACGCTGCCGGTGGCCGTCGCCAACTGCGACATCTCCGCGAAGATCGTGGTGCCGAAGCCCTGCAGCTTGGCGGTCAGATGGGGGGATCGCTGTGACGGCACGGGTGTCAGGCTAGGCGTTCCCGGTGTCGTCAACCTCGGCCAGGGGTTCCCCGACACCGACGGTCCGCGCGAAGTGCTCGATGCG
>JBJTXX010000138.1:0-12311 GCA_046082485.1 Actinomycetota bacterium | reverse complement strand
CGCACCCAGCGCCGGGGTGATCTCCAGCAGTTGCAGCGCGACGGGGGTGTCGGGCCCGAGCATGGAGCCCGAGGCGATACGGAACAGGAGGCTGTAGCCGATCTGGCCGGCTGCACCGGTGACGGCGACGCGAACGGGGGTGGTCATGGCCGCGAGCGTAAACCCATTCGGGCGCCGGCACCCAAGCCGCTACGGAGAAGTGGGCAGACCGACCGCGGCCAGGATGAGGTTCGCGTAGAACTTCAACGACTCGACGCTGCACGTGATGTGGATGCCGTCGGGGCACAGTTCCACCCGCTGCGACTCGGTGGCCCAGTCGAGGATGCGCACCAACGGGTAGCGGTCGACGAGCTTCGCGATGCGTTCGTTGTTCCCAGCCGTCCAGTCGACCGGCGCGCGCAGCGTCAGGAACACCACCGAGGCAACGTCGTCAGGCACCTCGGCCATGATCACATCGAGTTCGTCGTCGCTCATCGGTGCATTGGTACCGACCTGGACGATCACGGTGGTTCCCGTGCCGATGCGGCCCTCGCCAACCGAGTTCTTGACCGCGTTCTTCACGCCCTCGGGCCCACGGTTCTCCTTCGCGTTGACCCGAACACCGGCCTGCTCCAGCGGCTGCAGCGCCCCCAGCATCACCGACTCTCCGATCGCCACGAATTTGTCGGGGGGCAGCGTGACCTGTGTCGGCGGCGCCGTCACCACGCTCGGCTGCACCGGCGAGGATCCGGGCACTGTGCTGGCCGTTGCGTCCGGGTCGGTCTCGGGCTGCAGCGAGCACCGCACGGCTCCCACGCACTGCGGGTCGGCGAGAGCCATGCTCACCCCGCCGAGCAGCAGCACCAGCGCGACTGCGCCGCTGGCGACCGTGGTGGCACGGTCGCCACGCAGCGATCGCAGCAACTGCTTCGTGCGACCCTTGCGGATCGGTGTCTCGACGAGCCGATAACTGGCTTCGGTGAGCGGCACCGTGACGAGCATCGCGAGCACGAACTGCAGCGGCGACAGACCGATCTGGGCCTGCTTGCGGATGATCTGGTACACCGGCCAGTGGAACAGGTACAGCCCGTAACTGCGGGTGCCGATCCAGAGGAACACCGGGTTCCCCAGCAGTCGGCCGGTCAGCGCGTACCGGTGCGTCGCCGCAGCGATCACGACGAGTGTCGCGAGGCCCACCAGCAGGAAGCCCCCACGGAACAACCATGCGTTGTAGTAGCCCCCCTCGAACAGGTACATCGAGCCGAACAGCCAGAGCAGCAGCACCAGGGCGACTCCGGCGGCGACATCGAGGCTGCGGCCGCGGTCTCGCAGTGGGCTGCGGAGGATCGCGAGGGGTCGCCACAGCAGCGCGAAGCCTGCACCGAGCAGCAGGCCACCGGCACGGGAGAACGAGCCGAGGTACAGGAAGTCGTTGATGCTGATGCACTTGCCGAACAGATGCCAGTAACCGTCGCTGTTCTCCGCGCTGCACGCTGCCGGCACGAACCCACCGGCGAAGAGCACCGCCGTGAGCACCGCCACCACGAACGCCGCACCGACGAACTTCACGGCCACCGACGGCAGTCGCCGCCGCGCCCGTCGCAGCACCACCGCCATCACGATCGGCCACACGAGGTAGAACTGCTCCTCGACCGCCAGCGACCACAGGTGCCGCAACGGCACGAAGGCCTCCGACGAGGCATAGCCCTGCCCGACGAAGATCTGGTACCAGTTGCTGACGTAGAGCAGTCCCCCGAGGAAGTCGCCACGAGTCTCTTCGCGCACCGCCGGGTAGAAGGCCGTGATGTACACCACCAGCAGTGCCATCAGCACGAACAGCGCCGGCAACAGTCGCCGTGCCCGCCGCATCCAGAAGCCACGCAGGTCGATTCCCCCGTCGCGCTCGTGCTCGCCCACCAGCAGCAGCGTGATGAGATAGCCCGAGATCACGAAGAACACCTCGACACCGACGAACCCGCCACGCAACCACGAATGGTTGGCGTGGTAGAGCATCACCGCGACCACGGCGATGGCGCGCAGGCCATCGAGTCCCGGCAGGTACGGGACTCGGCTGATGCCGACGGAGGGTGTTGCCGCAGGACGAGCCGACATGGAGTCACCAGTATGGAGGATTCGGTTCACGCTGCCGCCGATGCGGTCCCTTCTGCAGGTCGGGTCGGCCGATCGCGACGAACACGAGGTTGGCGTAGAACTGCTTCGCGGCCGGGGTTCGCAGGTGGTAACCGTCGCGGGCCAGTTCGCCCTTCACCTTCTCGGACTCCGCCAGCCAGTCCAGCACCTTCACGTTCGGGTACTTGCCCGGCAGGCGGAGGATGCGGGCGTTGTTCTCGGTGATCCACCCCCGGCGGGCCCGCACGGTGAGGAACACGACGAGCGGGGTCTCGTCCGGCGGCAGGTAGCTCATCAACCGCTCGAACGTCTCGTCGCTGACCGGGCCGTTCGTGCCGGTCTGCACCACCACCACGCGTCCCAACTGCCCGCCGGCGCGCAGTTGCCCGATCACGTCGGCGACGTTCTTGCCCTGTCGGCTGACCGCCGCGTTCACGACGAGGCCACCAGCCTGCAACTGGGGCGCAGCGCCCAGCATCACCGACTCGCCCACGGCGTACACCGGCAACCGGTCGACGGGGTCGGGGGCAGTCGTGGTGGGTGGCACCGTGGTGGCGACATCGAAACCCGGCCCCGACGGCACCGAGACCGGCACGGTGGTGCTCGGTGCAGGGGGCAGCGTCGTGGGGACGTAGGCCGCGGCGATCGCCTGACGGCCGACCTCGCTGTCGCACGCCACCGCCCCCACGCAGAGGCGCTCGGCGGTGGCGATGCTGCCTGCAGCGAAGAGGGTCAGCACAGCGGTCACCAGCGCGACGCTGGCGACACGGCGTTCGCGCCGACGTGCGGCAGGCGTGCGCCCGCGGCGGTCACCGCGCAGCCATTCGCCGAGGCGACCGTGGCGGATCGGCGATTCCACCATCCGGTAGCTGAGTTCGGTGAGCGGGATCGTGATGGCGAGCGCCAGCAGGAACCGCCACCACTGCATCTGCTCACCGGGCTCGCGCACCACTTGGTACACCGGCCAGTGGAACAGGTACAGCCCGTAACTGCGCGTGCCCACCCACCGCAGGAATGGGTTGCCGAGGAACCGACCGACACGGCTGCGGCGATGGGTGGCGGCAGCGATGCACGCCAGCGTGGCGAGACCCACCAGCAGGAAGCCACCACGGAACAGCCACGGGTCGTACGAGCCATCGCTGTCGTCGACGAGGTACAGCAGGTTCATCATCGCCGCGAGGGCGGCGAGGCCCATCAACGCCACCAGGTCGATGCGGCGCCCACGGCGACGCAGTGGTCCGCGCATCACGGCCACCGGGCGCCAGACGAGCGCGAACCCTGCACCCAGCAGCAAGCCACCCGCACGCGAGAACGTGTTCAGGTACAGAGCCTCGTTCACGTTGATGCACCGGCCCAGCACCGAGAGGAAGCCATGGCTCTCCCCTGCGCCGCACGACACCGCCCCGCTGGGGTCTGCGCCGACGAACACCGCACCCGACACGAACATGGCCGCGGTGGCAGCAGCGACGAACAGGGCACCGCCGAAGAACCACGGGGCGACCTTCACGATGCGATCACGGAACCGTCGAAGCAGGGCCGCCATCAGCAACGGCCACAGCAGGTAGAACTGTTCTTCCACCGCCAGCGACCACAGGTGGCGCAACGGGGCGAAGGCCTCCGCCGCCGTGTACGCCTGGCCCGCCCAGATCTGGAACCAGTTGCTGCCGTACAGCAGCCCGGCCACGAAATCGCCCCTCGTCTCGCCCATCGGCCTGCGGTCGAACAGCGCCATGTAGATGCCGAGTGCCGCCAGCAGCACGTACAGCGCGGGCAGCAGACGACGGGCACGCCGCATCCAGAACTTCCCCAGCCGCACGGTGCCCGAGCGTTCCTGCTCACTGACCAGCAGCAGGGTGATGAGGTAGCCGGAGATGACGAAGAACACCTCGACGCCGAGGAACCCGCCCGACAGCCAACCGTGATTGGCGTGGTACACCATCACGCCCGCGACCGCGAGTGCACGTAGACCGTCGAGCCCCGGCAGGTACGGGACTCGACTGATCTGGTGCTGCAGCGAGGGGTGTTCGAGGGTCGACGTGCGGTCGATGGAGGCGACGGCCATTCAGCCGTCAAGTATCACAGGGCTCAGAGTTGCAGGGCTTTCACCTCGAGGAACTCCTCGAGGCCGAAGGTGCCCGCCTCGCGGCCGAGGCCACTCTGCTTGTAGCCACCGAAGGGTGCCGCGGGGTTGAAGCGGCCGCCGTTCACTTCCACCTGACCGGCGCGGATGCGACGGGCGACGGCCTTGGCGCGGTCTGCATCGCCCGCCCACACACCACCGGCGAGGCCGTAGATCGTGTCGTTGGCGATCTCGATGGCTTCCTCCTCGGTGTCGTACGGCATGATCGACAGCACCGGCCCGAAGATCTCCTCCTGGGCGATCGTCATGTCACGGGTGACCCCGCTGAAGATGGTGGGCTGCACGTAGTAGCCCTGCTCGAGACCCTCAGGGGCGTCGGGGCCGCCGGCGACCAGGGTGGCGCCTTCCTCGATGCCGGTGCGGATGAACCCGCGCACGCGGTCGCGCTGGGCGGCCGACACGAGCGGGCCGATCATCTTGCCTTCCTCGAACGGGTTGCCCGGCTGGAAGACGGCCGCCGCGGTGGCCGCAGCGATCTGCTCGACCTCGGCGAGACGGTCGCGGGGCACCAGCATGCGGGTGAGTGCCGTGCAGGTCTGGCCCGAGTTCAGGAAGCACTTGCCCACGCCGTCGCTGACGGCCTTGGCCATGTCGGCGTCGGGCAGGATGACGTTGGCGCTCTTGCCGCCGAGCTCGAGCGCAACCTTCTTCACGGTCTGGCTGGCAACCTCTGCCACGCGCTTGCCCGCTCGGGTGCTGCCCGTGAACGACACCATGTCGACGTCGGGGTGCACGGCGATGGCCTCGCCCACCACCGGGCCCACGCCGGTCACGAGGTTGAACACGCCGGCCGGCAGACCGGCCTCGTGGATGATCTCCGCGAGGATGAACGCGTTGACGGGGGCCACCTCGCTGGGCTTCAGCACCACCGTGTTGCCGGCCGCGAGCGCCGGGGCGACCTTCAGCGCGATCTGGTGCAACGGGTAGTTCCAGGGGGTGATGCAACCCACCACACCGATGGCCTCGCGCACCACCAGGCTGTTGCCGACCTGCTCCTCGAACTCATAGGTCGACAGCAGTTGGGCGGCGCCTGCGAAGTTGCCGGTGGGCAGCCCCACCTGGATCATCTTCGACAGCCACAGCGGCATGCCGACTTCCTTGGCGATCACCTCGGCGATCTCGTCGGCACGGGCACCGAGGCCGGCGACGATCTTGTTCAGGTACTCGGCGCGGGCTTCCTTCGGGAGGGCACTCCAGGCCGGGAACGCTGCCTTCGCCGCGGCAACGGCCGCGTCGACATCGGCGGCGGTGCCGTCGGGGATCGATGCGATCACTTGCTCGGTCGCCGAGTCGGTGACGCTCAGGGTGCCGGTGCCGCCGGAGGCGACCCACTGGCCGTTGACATAGATCTGTTGGTATGCGCGCATGGCCAGACCATAGGGCATCGTCGGCGGGGCAGTCCCAGTCGTGGCACGCTGTTGTCGGCGGCACACGCCGGTGCCGCGTGGATCGGAGGGGGCGCGATGTCGCAGGTTCCCGCAGGGTGGTTCGCGGACCCGTACGGGCGGTACGAGCAGCGGTGGTGGAACGGCACCGACTGGACGGCGAACGTCGCCACGGCAGGCGCGCAAGCCATCGACCCGATGGGAAACAGCCCGGTCATCCCCTTCGCCACTCCGGCCACCGCGACCTCCTCCGAGGTGGCCGTCGCCTCGACCGCAGGAATCCGTTTCCTCGACCGGATGGGACGGCCCGCTCTCGAACGCAGCACACCGTCACTTCGCGCCGCGCTGGCCGGGATCGGGGGCTCCGTCATGGCTGCCTCGGTGCTGGGTCTGGCGGGTGGCGATGCCGTCGAGGAGGCCAACCGCACCGGTTTGACGATCGCGGCAGTGTTGCTCGTGGCGGCGGGATGGTTGCTGCGTCGGGTGGGCAGGGGCGTTGAGCTCGCTGCTGCAGCGGTGGGCATCGCTGGCGTGGGCGTGGTGGCAACCGCTGCCTTCATCGGGTTCCGGGGCGACAGCGGCGCCACCATTTCGGGCTCGATCGCCGCAATCCTGTTCCTCGCACTGTGGGCCCTGCCCGGGTTCCTCGGCCAGAACCTGATGCTCGGCGCTGGGCTGCTGGCAGCGGTCGGAACGATCGGCTCGCTGACCGCATCGGGCGGCAGTGTCTTCGACGAGGGCTCCGACCTGCTGCCCGTGGAGGTCACCGACAACATCGGTTCCCAGGGCGCTGTGTACCTCGCTGCGGCCGCCCTGCTGCTGGGCCTCACCTGGGTGCTCGACCGCCGCGGCTATCGCGGCACGGCGACAGCCGCCTGCGCCGCAGGCCTGCTGTCGGCACTCGTCGGGGTGGCACTGCTGGCCAACAGCTTCAGCGAGACGTCGGGGCCGGTCTTCGTGTGCATCGTCGGGTTCCTCGTGTGCCTCGTCGGGTCCCACGGCGGACGCAGGGCCACCACCTGGACGGGCGCTGGCCTGGCCGCGGCCGGACTGGTGGCGTTCGTGGCGGTGCAGGTGCAGCCCGAGTCGAACCTCGGCGCCGGCATCACCGGGATCGTGGCAGGGGCCCTGCTCGTGGCGCTGCCTGCCCTCGCCGCACCACTGCGGCGACGCACGCAGGGAACTAGTGCCGGAAGTGACGCCGCCCCGTGAACGCCATGGCGATGCCATGAGCGTCGGCCGCAGCGATCACGTCGGCATCGCGCACGCTGCCGCCGGGTTGCACCACAGCGGTCACACCAGCCGCGGCTGCCGCCAGTAGGCCGTCGGGGAAGGGGAAGAAGGCGTCGCTGGCGCACACACCGCCTTCGGCGCGCCCGGCCGCCCGACGGGCGGCGATGTCGGCCGAATCGAGCCGGTTCTGCTGACCCGCCCCGATGCCCACGGTTCGGCCGTGCCGAGCGAACACGATGGCGTTGCTGCTGACCGCTACGCACACCTGCCAGGCGAAGGCGAGGTCGGCCCATTCATCGGCCGACGGCTGGCGCTGCGTGACCACCTGCCACTCGTCGGTGCTGGTCGACACGGTGTCGCGTGTCTGCACCAGCAGACCCCCGTCGATCGCCCGCACGTCGAGCGTGGATCCGACCGGCGGCGGGCCGGTGAGCACGCGCAGGTTCGGCCTGGCGCCCAGCAGTGCCAGCGCATCCTCGTCCACCGATGGCGCCACCATGACCTCGAGGAACAACTCGGTCAGCAGCCGTGCGAGCGCATCGTCGACGGGTCGGTTCACGGCGACGATGCCCCCGAACGCGCTCACCGGGTCGGCGCCGAGCGCACGGAGATAGGCCTCCGGGGCGTCGGCCCCGAGCGCCACGCCGCACGGGTTGGCATGCTTCACGATCACGCAGGCCGCTTCGGTGAAACGGTGCACCAGCGCCCACGCCGCCTCGGTGTCGCACAGGTTCAGGTAGCTCAGTTCCTTGCCCTGATGCTGCACGGCCGAGTCCCACCAGCTGGTTGCACCGGCCTGCAGGTACCGCGCACCGAGTTGGTGGGGGTTCTCGCCGTAACGCAGGGTCTGGGCGCGCTGCAGCGACAGGTGCAGGCCCTCTGGCAATTCACCGTCAGCCGAGGCATCGAACCAGTTGGCGATGGCGGCGTCGTAGGCGGCAATCGCGCTGAACGCATCTCGGGCCAGCCGCCGACGGGTCGTCGCCGAGACGCCGCCCTGTTCGCGCACCTCCTGCAGCACGACGGCGTAGTCGAGGGGCTGCACCACCACTGCCACGTGCGCATGGTTCTTCGCCGCGGCGCGCACCATGGCCGGGCCGCCGATGTCGATGAGCTCGATGCCGGGCCGCGTCTCGAAGGGATACAGGTTCACCACCACCAGATCGATGGCCTCGATGCCGTGTTGTTGCATGTCGGACACGTGCCCCGGATTCGTGGGGTCGGCCAGCAGCCCGCCGTGCACCTTCGGATGCAACGTGACGACACGGTGGTCGAGGATGGCCGGCACACCCGTGAGGTCGGCAACGTCGGTGACGGGAACACCGGCCTCCGCGACGACCTGCGCGGTGCCGCCCGAACTGATGATGCGCCAGCCGGCGGCATGCAGACCCGCGGCGAGTTCGACGATGCCGGTCTTGTCGAAGACGGAGAGCAGCGCGGTGGGCACGGCGACGACTGTAGGGGCGGGCGGGGGTGTCGTTCCCGTCGTCGCGGAAAGGTGTACGTTTCGCGCACGGAGTTCCGCGGCACAGGGAGGCTGGAATGGACCTGAAGCAGGTGACCGACAAGTTCACGAAGTCCGACTGGATGAAGGTCGGGGGAGCCGCCGGATTCCTGGTGTTCGGCTTCTTCAGTTGGTTGAGCGTCGACCTCGGCCCACTCGGCAGCAAGGGAGGCGGCAACGTCTTCGACTTCTTCTGGACCGGCACGCTCCCGTGGTTCCTCGTGATCGGCACCGCCGTCATCACGGTGGTGCTGGCGATGGGAAACCTCAAGCCCGGCAAGCAGTCGTGGCCGATGATCATGCTCGGGGCGACCGGCATCGCCGCCGTGCTGCTGCTCATCCGCCTGATCTTCAACCCCCTCGGCTTCGGCGCCGGTGAGGTGGTCGGCCGGGGCTTCGGCATGTACCTGTCGGTGATCAGCGGCCTCGTTGCCTTCGCCGGCGCGTTCCTCGGTTTCCGCGAGAGCGGCGGCAACCTGAAGGACCTCACCGACCCCGACAAGATCAAGCAGGGTCTCGGCATCTCCGACGGTGGGTCCCGTGCTTCGGCGCCGCCTCCCCCGCCTCCCCCGCCGCCACCGCCCCCTGCACCGGTGGCGCCGCCTCCGCCGCCCCCGCCCGCACCGGGCGCGACGCCACCCCCGCCTCCTTCTGCCTGACGATTCGCCCGGATAGCCTCAGTCGCCGCATGACTGAGTCGTTGATCGTCGCCCGCAACCTGGTGAAGCGCTTCGGCGACTTCACCGCCGTCGATGGCATCGACGTGGAGGTGCGAAAGGGCGAGGCCTTCGGCTTCCTCGGCCCGAACGGTGCCGGCAAGAGCAGCACGATGCGGATGATCTCGTGCGTGTCGAAGCCCAGTGACGGTTCGCTGCGCATCTTCGGCCTCGACCCCGTCACCGACGGGGCCCGCATCCGCGCACGCATCGGGGTGGTGCCGCAGATGGACACGCTCGACACGGAGCTGAGCGTGCAGGAGAACCTGTGGATCTACGGCCGCTTCTTCGACCTGTCGAGGGCCGAGTGCCGTCGTCGTGCCGCGGAACTGCTCGAGTTCGCCCAGCTCACCGAACGCGCCACCAGCGTGGTCGACGAACTCAGCGGCGGCATGAAGCGGCGGCTGTCGATCGCCCGGTCGTTGATCAACGAACCCGAGCTGCTGCTGCTCGACGAACCGACGACGGGCCTCGACCCGCAGGCGCGTCACGTGCTGTGGGATCGCCTGTACCGCCTGAAGCAGCAGGGCGTCACCCTGGTGCTCACCACGCACTACATGGACGAGGCCGAGCAGCTGTGCGACCGGCTCGTGGTGATGGACCACGGGCGCATCGTGGCCGAGGGCTCGCCGCGGTCGCTCATCGAGCAGTACGCGACTCGCGAGGTGCTGGAGTTGCGTTTCGCAGCGGGCACGAACGAGGCAGAGGGTCACCGCGCCGAGGGGCTCGGCACACGCACCGAGGTGCTGCCTGACCGCGTGCTCGTCTACGCCGACGACGGCGAGGCCGCACTCGCCGAGGCACACCACCGCAACCTGCAACCCGAGAGCGCCCTCGTGCGCCGGTCGAGCCTGGAGGACGTGTTCCTGCTGCTCACCGGCCGGAGCCTGGCGGACTGAGAGGGCACGGCAATGACGATGCCCGGTGCATTCCGGGTGGCGAACTGGCACATCACCGCCTCGCGCCGCATGTGGGGCACGAACCTGCTGTCGGCGCTGGCCCAGCCGTTGCTGTACCTGTTGGGGCTCGGCGTGGGTGTCGGCACGCTCGTGGATCGCAACAGCGGTTCCGCCGACGTGCTCGGCGGAATCCCCTACGTCGCCTACGTGGCGCCGGGTCTGATGGTGTCGACCGCCATGACACTGGGGGCGTTCGAGAGCATGTGGCCCGTGCTCGGTGGCCTGAAGTGGCAGCGCGGTTACCACGGCATCGCCGCCACGCCCCTCGAGGCACGCGACATCGTGCTCGGCCATGCCGTCTGGATCGCCGTGCGCTCTGCCGTTGCCGCCGGGTTGGTGGCCGTGGTGCTCACGTTCTTCGCCGACACCAGGTCGTGGGGACTGATCCCCGCGGTGCTGATGTCGGTCATCGTCGGCGTGGCGTTCGCCATGCCCGTGATGGCCACCAGCGTCGACGCCGAGTGGAACGGCCAGTTCGCCGCGATCCAGCGCTTCGTCATCATCCCGCTGTTCCTGTTCGGCGGCGCGTTCTACCCACTCTCGCAACTGCCCGAGGTGGTGCAGTGGCTGGCTCGGGCCTTCCCGCTGTGGCACGGGGTCGTGGTGGCACGGGCGTTCACCACCGGTGGTGTGCGGCCGTTGGCCGTGCTCGGCCACGTCGCCTACTGCGCCGCGTTCATCGTGGTGGGGGCCGTCATCAGCACCCGCCGTCTGCGCCGGAAGCTCTACCCATGAGCGCCACCCTGTTGCGCATCGTGCCCGCGCAGTGGGTGGTGCGCCGCCCGCACCGCATGATCGAGCGGCACGTCGTGGCCTACCGACGCCAGTGGATGCTCATCTTCAGCGGCTTCTTCGAGCCGCTCTTCTACCTGCTCAGCATGCGCGCCGGGGTGGGTGAACTCGTGGGCACGGTCTCCGTGGCTGGCCGGCAGGTGCCCTACGAGGTGTTCGTGGCACCGGCCCTCATGGCATCGTCGGCGATGAACGGCGCCATCTTCGACAGCACCGGCAACGTGCTGCACCGCCTGAAGTACGCACGGCTCTACGACGCCGCGCTCGCCACCCCGCTCAGCCCGCTCGATGTCGCCACCGGTGAGATCGGCTGGGCGCTCATCCGCGGGCAGATCTACGCGACCGGGTTCCTCGCGGTGATGGCAGCGATGGGCCTGGTGGACAGTTGGTGGAGCCTGATGGCACTGCCGATCTGCGCGCTCATCGGCCTCACCTTCGCCGGGATCGGGTTCGTGGGCACCACGTACATGCGTGGCTGGCAGGACATGGACATCGTGAACACGGCCACCATGCCGCTGTTCCTGTTCTCGGCCACGTTCTTCCCCCTCAGCGCATACGGCAGCTGGTCGTGGCTGGTGCAGGTGTCACCGCTGTACCACGGCGTGGCACTCGTGCGCGGGGCCTGCAGCGGGGTGTGGACGTTGTCGATGCTCGGCCACGCGGCATTCCTCACGGTGATCGCAGTCGCTGCACTGGCACACGGGGCCAGACGACTGGATGTGCTGCTGCGGAAGTGAGCCGCATCGCGTACGGACGTGACCGGCGGCGCCGCGCGGCGCGACCTACACTGGCCGGGTGAGCCCTTCCCGCACCGTCGCCCGCCTCTGCACCGTCATCTGCACGGGCATCTGCACCGGCATCGCAGTGGTCGCCCTCGCCGCCTGCGGCGACAACGACAAGGGCGAGACCACCGAGACATCGGCGGCCAGCACGGCCGCGCCCACCTCCACGTCGGGGGGCTCGCAGGCCCTCCCGCCCGTGATGGTGCCCACCGACGGTCTCGACGGCTCGACCGTGCAGGTGCCGCTGACGAACATGATCGTCATCCAGGCAGCCGAACCCACCGCATGGACGGGCACCGTGGCCGATGCCGCCATCGCCGAGTTCGTGCCGGGCAGCGACGACGGCAGCGCGGTGTTCAACCCGGCCGTGAAGCCCACGGCCGTGGGGAACACTCAGGTCACCATCACCGACGGCACCACCACCATCACGTTCACCGTCGAGGTCACGGCCTGACGGCGGGGGCCACTCAGTCGCCGCGGGCGAGCCGTACGAGGGTCTGGGTGTAGGGGTCGACAGCCCGCTGCAGCACCACGTCCACGTCGTCGACCTCCAGCAGGCGGCCGTTGCGCAGCACCGCCACCCGGTCGGCGATCGAGGCCACCACGGCGATGTCGTGGCTCACGAACACCATCGTGGTGCCGAGTCGCTCGTGGATGCCGAGCAACGTCGCCAGCACCTCGGCCTGCACCG
>JBJTXX010000137.1:0-1411 GCA_046082485.1 Actinomycetota bacterium | reverse complement strand
GCCGACCTGGCGGTGAGCACCGACATCATCGTGGGCTTCCCCGGCGAGACCGACGACGACTTCGAACGCACCCTCGAGGTGGCCGCTGCGGCGGAATACGACTACGCCTACACCTTCCAGTTCTCGCCGCGACCCGGCACCGAAGCCGCCACGATGGAGGCCCACTTCGTGCCGGCAGCCATCGTCACCGAGCGGTTCCAGCGGCTGCGGGTGGTCGTCGAGCGCAGCGCGTTGGCCAAGCACCTCGACCGCGTCGGACGCATCGAGGAGGTGGTGGTGGAGGGGCCGATCAAGAAGGATGCCTCGGTGCTGTCGGGGCGCACCCGCCAGAACAAGCTCGTGCACTTCCCCTCCGCATCGCCCGTTCGAGTCGGTTCCTACGCCGCAGTCGAGGTCGTGGGCGCTGCGCCGCACCACCTCACCGGACGCTTCGTCGAGTTGCTGCACGAGCCCACGCACCGCCGTCGCATTCCCCTGCTGGCAGGGTGACCCCGCCGCCGGTGACTGCTCAGTTGGTGACTTCCTCGCCGGAGACCGCTCCGCTGGTGATCGTGGGCCCGACCGCATCGGGCAAGAGCGACGTGGCGATGGCCTACTCGGGGACGCATCCCGGGGCCGAGATCATCGCGGTCGACGCCATGCAGGTGTACCGCCGCATGGACATCGGCACTGCCAAGCCCACCACCGCCGACCTAGCCAAGGTGCCGCACCACTGCATCGACCTGTGCGAGCCGTCCGACGACTGCACGGTGGCGCAGTTCGTCGACCGGGCTCGAGGCGCGTTGGCCGGCGTCGCCGAGCGGGGTGGTGCTGCGGTGCTGGTGGCCGGCACCGGTCTGTACCTGCGAGCCATCACCGACCCGATGGAGATTCCCGGTCGCTGGCCCGATGTACGCGCCCGACTGGAAGCGAGGGGGGAGGTCGAGGGGGCAGCGGCGCTGCACGCCGAGCTCGCGACCCTCGACCCCGTGGCGGCGAGCCGTATGGAACCCGGGAACCTGCGCAGGGTGGTTCGCGCCCTCGAGGTGACGTTGGGAAGCGGTCGTCCGTTCAGCTCGTTCGGCCCGGGCATCGGCACGTATCCGTCGGTGGCCTTCCGGCAGGTCGGCCTGCAGTGGCCGCGGCCGGTGCTGGCGCAACGCATTTCCGAACGTGTGCACCGGATGGTGGCGGCGGGTCTGGTGCACGAGGTCGAGGCACTGTTGGCGGCCCCCGGCGGGTTGTCGCGCACGGCAGCGCAGGCGCTCGGTTACAAGGAGGTCATCGACCATCTCGAGGGCCGATGCGGGCTCGACGAGGCGATCGAGTCGGTCATCGTGCGCACACGTCAGTTCGCCGTCCGTCAGGAACGCTGGTTCCGCCGCGACCCCCGCATACGCTGGGTCTCCATCGAGCACGACCCGGTGGCCGA
>JBJTXX010000136.1:0-3194 GCA_046082485.1 Actinomycetota bacterium | reverse complement strand
GCACCATCGCGCCGACCACCCATGCCACCAGCGGGGCATCGAGGCGCTGGCGGTCGGCGGCACGGTGCCGCAACCTCCAGAGCAGGGCCAGGGCAGTGGCGACCGCCAGCCACACGACGGCCCCGTGCACGCGGGTGACCCAACTGAGTGCCGTGCCGTCGATGTCGGTCGTGGTGCCGAAGAACCGGCGGGCCTTCTCGTCGCCGGCGTGGGGCCCCGTGCCGGTCACGACCGTACCGGCGAGGACGGCCAGGCACGTCGCGGCCGCCAGTGCCAGCACATGTCGACGCACCGAGGGTTCCACGGCCAGCACCCTGCTCCCCTCGTCGGGTTCGCCGGAGCGCCACAACATCGTGACCGCCGTCCAGACCAGCACCATCGACAGCACGAAGTGCAGTTGCACCGTGGCCGGATGAAGGTCCGCGAGCACCACGATCGCCCCCACCAGACCCTGAGCCGGCACTCCGAGCAACATCACCATCGAGAGCACCAGCAGGTCGCGTCGGCGGGGGCGTCGGTACCACGCCGCTGCCGCCGCCAACGCCACGCCGATGCACACGAGGAAGGTGAACAGACGGTTCAGCTGCTCGATGGCCGCATGCTTCGAGGAAAAGTCGATCAACTTCGTGTCGCTGCAGGTCGGCCAGTCCGAGCAGCCGAGGCCCGAGCCCGTGAGCCGGACGGCCGCGCCGGTGACGCAGATGGCCGACAGCAGCACGAGTGCCGTGACGCAGATCGAGCGGAACTCCCGGGGCGAGAAGCCCTCACTGCGCACACGGCGCACGTACGACAGCACACGTCCCATGAATCTCACCTCGGGGGTGCAGGCTACGGTGAAAGCCGTGCTGACCGGCTTCGACGACTACCCGATCCACCAAGCCTCGGTGCCGGTGGCGCACACCGCGACCGCCGACATCAACCACTACGACCGGTACTTCTTCAACGGGTACTCGCGCGCCGACGACCTGTACTTCGGTGCGGCGATGGGCCTCTACCCCAATCGGCACGTGGCCGACGCCGCGTTCTGCGTGGTGCGCGGCGGCCGCCAGACCAGTGTGTTCCGGTCACAACGTGCGCCGCTCGACCGGCGCGATGCCACTTCGCTCGGCCCGATCGAGGTCGAGATCGTCGAACCACTGCGCACCCTGCGACTGCGCGTCGATGCACCCGAGCAGGGACTGCGGGCCGACCTCACCTTCCGCCACCGGTCGCCGGCCATCGAGGAGGCCCACTTCTTCCAGCGATCCGGCGTCCGCCCGTTCTTCGACTACACCCGCCTCACGCAGTTCGGTGACTGGACCGGCTGGGTGGAACTCGACGGCGAGCACATCGACGTCACGCCGGCCGATGTGTGGGGCAGCCGTGACCGCTCGTGGGGCGTGCGCCCGATCGGCGAGCCGGCCCCGTCGGGGGCGCCGGTGGCACTGCCGCAGTTCTTCTGGCTGTGGGCGCCCGTGAACTTCCCCTCGCTGTCGACCCACTTCGACGTCAACGAACACGGTGACGGCCGCCGCTGGCACGAGACCGGCACCATCGCCGCGGTGGGTGCCGAGCCGCGGATGATGCGCACCGTCGACTGGCGGGTGACATGGCGGCCGGGCACCCGTTGGGCCGATCGCTTCGAGTACGACCTCATCGACTGGGACGACTCGGTCACCACTGTCTCCCTCGTGCCGCGGTACGAGTTCCACATGCGCGGCATCGGCTACGGCCACCCCGAGTTCGGCCACGGCTGCTGGAAGGGCGAATCGGTGACCGCGGGCGAGCACCTCGAGTTGCCCGTCGACACGCCCCTGGCCCGCGAGCACGTCCACGTGCAGGCTCTCTGCGACGCGGTCGTGACGCTTCCCGACGGCAGCACCGAGACCGGCATCGGCATCCTCGAGCAACTGGCCATCGGGCCCCATCCATCCGGCCTCACCGGCATCCTCGACGCCTACAAGGAATGACCGAAATGCGCAGACCGTCCATCTCGTTCACCGCCGCCCTGCTGACCGCTGGCCTGATGGCGGCAGCGTGCAGCCAGGAGGACTCCGGCCTGCAGGCGGATGTCTCCGCGGTCGCCTCATCGGTCGCACCGACCAGCGCCGCTGCCACCACGGATCCGGCAGCGTCGACGACGGCATCCACCTCGTCCGCCGCCACCAGTTCCACGGCCGCAGCCACCACGCTCGGCCCCACCACCACTCCTGCGCCGACGATGCCGCTCATCCCCCAGACGACGGTGAGGGTGTCGACGCCCACCACGCAGGCCCAACTGCCGCCCCAGACCGGCGCCCAGACCCTGCGCTACGAGGTCGGCCCCTACGACATCCAGCCGGGCCAGAACAACATCGACTACACACCCGGCATCCCGCAGCCGTGGGTGAACGGCTGGATCACCGGCTTCAAGGCAGACCTCCGTTTCAAGGACGGCAGCGTTCCCCCGGTCGACGTGGTGCACCTGCACCATGGCGTGTGGTTGAACACGTCATCGGCCGACCTCACCGCCTCGGTGCCCGAACGCTTCTTCGCCGCCGGGGAGGAGAAGACCGCGGTCAAGTTGCCGGCCCCGTACGGCTACCGCTACCGCACCAGCGACCGCTGGATGTTGAACTACATGCTCCACAACCTCACGCCGGCGGCGCGCAAGGTGTGGGTGACCTACGAGGTGGAGTTCATTCCCGACACCTCTCCGCTCGCCGCGGGAATGGTGCGGGCGCGGCCGGTGTGGATGGACGTGCAGAACGGCAGCATCTATCCCGTGTTCGACTCGATCAAGGGGTCGGGCGACGGCGTCACGTTCACCTATCCAGACCAGGCGGTGAACCCGTACCCGGGCAAGCGGAAGAACGAGTGGGTCGTCGACCGCGACGGTGTGCTCGTGGCCACCGCCGGCCACCTGCACCCGGGCGGGCTGCACACCGAACTCAACGTGCGGCGAGGCGCCAGCACC
Source organism: Actinomycetota bacterium (assembly GCA_046082485.1). Lineage (GTDB taxonomy): Bacteria > Actinomycetota > Acidimicrobiia > Acidimicrobiales > Ilumatobacteraceae > UBA668. The sequence goes on along the minus strand of JBJTXX010000136.1, from coordinate 259 downwards.
GTCCGTCTGTTCCGCAGCGAGGCGAAGTACTTCGAGCCTGCCGGCGCCGTCAGCTGGGACGTCGCGATGACGGCCACGACTCCCGACTGGCGCGCTGCCGTGAAGGCCGGCGACGTGCTCAGCACCACCGCCACGTACGACTCGGCCGTTGCCTCGTGGTACGAGTCGATGGGCATCATGGTGGTCTGGATGGGCGACGTCGGGCTGCCTGCGCCCGACCCCTTCACCACCGCCGTCGACAAGGCGGGCATGCTGACGC
>JBJTXX010000135.1:0-6708 GCA_046082485.1 Actinomycetota bacterium | reverse complement strand
GCTTAATTCTTGTTCTGTGGGGGTTAATCGTTGAGTTGTTTCATTAATAATTTTTGCTAATTGTTCTAAACACCGGGGGCCCGCCGTACGCCTTGGAGAGACTCGTTGCGGTGACGACGGTTGCTCCACAGGGCGGCGGGTCGGGGAAGCGAAGCCTCAGCGCACGGTCGCAGGGGCCGACCTCGACCCGTTGCGACTCGAGCCTGGCGATCTGCTTCTCCTTGCTGTGCGCCATCGCTGCCTTCGTGGCCTTCGCCCCGAAGCGATCGACGACGGCCTGCAGCCGGGCGATCTCGCGGCCCTGCTGAGCGGCCACCTTCGCCAGTCGCTCCTCGTCCTTCGCCCGAGCAGTGCGGTACTGGGTGTAGGTGCCGCGGTATTCGACCACCGAGCCCAGGCTGTCCTCGAACGGCCGGTCGAGGTGGATGACGCGGGTGATGGCCTCGTCGAGAAGGTCGAGGTCGTGGCTGATCACCAGGAGGGCCCCGCGGTACTTTCGCATGAACTCGAGCAGCCAGGTCTTGGCGTCGACGTCGAGGTGGTTGGTGGGTTCGTCGAGCAGCAACAGGTCGCTTCCCGCGAACAGGATTCGCGACAGTTCGACGCGCCGACGCTCGCCGCCACTCAGCACGCTGATCGGCAGGTCCATGCGATCAGTCGGCAGACCGAGGCCCGCCATGATGCTGCGCGCCTCACTCTCGGCTGCATAGCCACCGTTGGTGGTGAACTCGTCCTGCGCCCTGCTGTAGCGGGCGACATTCCGCTCGCTGGGGACTTCCTCCATCGCGATGCGCAGCTTCTCGATGCGGTCGAGTTGTTCGTCGATGGCCCGGCCGCTCAGCACGTGCGTGACGGCCGGACGGGTGTCGGGAACACCCTGGATGCGAGGGTCCTGCGGCAGGTAGCCGAAGCCGCCCTTGCGCACGATGCTGCCGCCGGTGGGTTCGGATGCGCCGCCCAGCACCTTGAACAGGCTGGTCTTGCCCGCGCCGTTGCGGCCCACCAGGCCGACCTTGTCCTTGGGCATGATGGTGAACGACACACCGTCGACGATGAGCCGTCCGCCCACCTCGACCGAGAGTCCGCTCACCTGCAACACGGTCTCCAGCGTGGCGGGCGGATGCCGCCGCCACAACGTGGCCCCCGCACGACCCACCTAGCATGATGCCGTGCAGTCGCCAACGGCCACCACCACGAGATGGGCACGTCGTGCCGCCCCAGTGGCGTGCGGGTGCCTGTTGGCGGGGGCCGCTGCGCTGGTCGCCCTCAACGACCCGTCGGCCCCCGGCAGTCGCTTCCCTGCGTGCCAGTTCCGCGCCGTCACCGGGCTGTGGTGCCCCGGCTGCGGGCTCACCCGTGGTTTCCACCAACTCCTGACCGGGCACCCACTCGCTGCGCTGGGCCACAACATCTTCGTGCCGGTCGTGCTCGTCGGCGTGGTCGCCGCCTACTGGAGTTGGACGCGACGTTGCTGGGGGCGCGCTCCGCTGCGAAGACCCGCGTGGACGTCTCCGTTCCTCACATGGGTACTGCCGGCGATGCTGATCGTCTACGGCGTGCTGCGGAACATCCCCTCGGCGCCGTTCAGGGCACTGGCGCCCTGACCCATCAACCGCCGGTGGTGTCGACGGCAGCAGTGGTGGTGGAAGTGCTCGACGATGTCGGCCGCTTGGATGTCGGGGTGGCGCTCACCGTCGTGGTGGTGCCGTTCACGCTGCCCATCGAATCGTCGACGAACGAGCTCTCCATGCATTCGCCGGGCACCTGCGGTGCCACACCGAGCGCCAGACCGACGTCCTCGGCGAGGGCGCGCCGACCCGCGATCGTGAGGTGCAGGTTGTCGCCGCCGGTGAGGCCGTCGTTCTCCACCGTCGTGGTGGCCCAATCGACGATGGTGACGTTCTCGCGTTCCTCGGCCAGCGCGCGGATCACCTCGTTGACCTGCCGCCGGTTCTCCTCGAACTCCGAGACGGTCAGCAACACGACCGGGTTCGGCGACAGCCGATCGACGATGCGCGTCAACTCGTCTCGATAGTCGGACTGCGAGCCGCTGTAGTTGTTGCCGAGCAGCACGACGCCCGCATCCCAACCGGCGGCCAGGCGGTCGTCGAGCACTGCGTTGCCGAAGTCGACGAAACGACCACTCTCGGCATCGACCTCCACGCGCCACCCGAGCGGCACCAGCGATTTGCACATGTCGTTGGTGTACCGGGTGGAGGTCGCTGCGATCACCGAATCGCCGATCACGATGACACGGTTGCCCTGCGAGCGTGAACCGATCTGGTCCTCGAGGGCGAGGGTGGTGGTGGTGCGCCAGGTCGTGGTGGTCTGCAGCGCGGTCGGCGGCGGCACCGTGGGCAGCACCGATGGCAGACCCCCCACTGGGATGGTGCCCGATGGCCCGGGGCCGATCGATGTGCCCTGCGAGCCACATGCTGCGGCAAGGAGGACAGCGGTGGACAACAGGACGACACGACGAACGAACATCAGGGCGCTCATTCGACAGGGCGGCGGCACGAGTTGCAAGTCATGCCGCGGTGTCAGCCGTCAAGGGCGTTCGCGCAGCGCGTCGCGGATCTCGGTGAGAAGGTCGAGCTCGCTGGGTCCGGCGGGTGCCGGCTCGGCCTCGGGGCGGCGCAGCCGGTTGTAGGCCTTGATCATCAGGAACAGCACCAGTCCGGTGAGCACCAGGGTCACCAGCGAGGTGATCACCTTGCCAAACTCGAGGTACGTGCCGTCCGCCAGCACCGTGGCGCCATCGGGCCCGAGCTTCGGTGTGTCGTTCAACTTGATGCGCAACACGTCGTCGAACGACGGCTTGCCGAAGATGGCCGCCACGAGGTTCATCATCACGCCGTCGGTGAATGCCTTGATGACCGTGCCCACGGCACCACCCAGGATCACACCCACCGCCAGTTCCACCATGTTGCCGGTGGCGATGAACTCCTTGAACTCCTTCAGGAACGAACGCATCGGGACTCCCCCCTCGCCGCACCGTGCCCCACGGCGGAGCATTAACGTCTGCGGACGTGAGTGACGTTACTCGCGAGTCGGGCACCCAACAGCCGCTGCCGAACGAGGCCCCGGGTGGTCGATTCGTCGACGAGCTCCTGCTCGACCGCATCGACGCGTTGCGGGTGCTGCGCGCCGACTCGGAGACCGAGAAGGGCGCCCTGCTCGAGCAGATCGCCGGCACCGGCAAGCCCGAGCAGGACATCGTGAAGGAGTTGTCGAAAGTGCGCCCGCTGTGGCGACCCGACCGCTTCATGGAGGCCCACCGACTCGCCATGCGCTCGCTCGAGATCCTCGACCGCAACGGCGCACGCGGCGCGAAGATGCCGCGTCTCGGGCCGCTCACACCGGTAGCCGCGTACATGGTGCAGCAGATGACCCGCTGGATCGTGAAGGGCCACCAGAACGAGCTCGTGGGCCGCATCCGCAAGCTCTACGAACGGCGCGAGGCGAACGCCGAGTGGGGCTCGCCCGACCACCGGATGCTGCGTCAGGCCCGCATCGACACCACCCGCATCGAGCCCGGCTTCAAGGGCAACCCGCTCGGCCTGCCCACCTTCCTGTTGGGCGGCGCCGTGCTCTCCAGCATCGTGTCCGCGCTGCAGCAGTTCATCGCGTGGGCGTTCAAGCCGGGCATCGGCATCGTCGTGTTCGCCATCGTGTTCGGGCTGGTCTTCCTCGGTCTCGCCTGGTGCGCGCTCTACTCCGCAGGCGTGGCACGCAGGCGGATCCGACTGTCGACCGAGCAACCGATGAAAGCCCTGTGGGAGACCATCGGTGCCGCCGGCGACCCACCGAAGGACAGCAGTTACGACTTCGCGGTGTACGCAATCGTGCTGCTGGTGCTCGCGTGGGTGCTGGTGCCGCTGGCGCTCTGGATGCTGTTCGTACGCGGCTGATGCCACGCCACGACTGGGCGATCGCCGAACTGCGCCGCGAATGGGGACGCTCCTCGCTGCGCTCGTGGCGACGGGTGCAGCGACACTCGTCATCCGCGGAACTGGAGGGAGTGGCCGGATACACCGCTCTGCCGTGGTCGCGGGCGATCGAACTGCATCGCCGCCGGCTGGCTGACCCTGGTTCGGTGTGGGCGGTCGCGATGGTGCGCGACGAGGCCGATGTGGTGCCGCACACCATCGAGCACCTTCTCGGTCAGGGCGTGCGGCACGTGCTCGTGGCCGACAACCTCTCCAGCGATGGAACCACCGAATTACTGCACGAACTGGCCCGCCGGTGGCCCGTGACCGTCGTGCGAGACGACCTGCCCGCCATGCTGCAGGAGCACAAGATGACCCGCCTCGCACGCCTGGCCACTGCGGCGGGCGCCGAGTGGATCGTGCCCTTCGACGCCGACGAGCTGTGGTGCGCGACGGGCGGCACCCTCGCCGCCACGCTGGCACGGAGCCCGCAGTCGGTGCTCGCCGCACCGATGCACGACCACATCCCGTCGGTCGACGACGACGCCCTGCAGCCGAACCCGTACCTGCGCATGACCCGTCGTCTGGTGGAGCCGAAGGTGATGGGCAAGGTGGCGTTCCGAGCGCACCGACTGGCGTTCCTCGAGGCCGGGAACCATTCGGTTCGCCATCCCACGGGTGAGGCGGTGGAGTCGGAACTGTTCATCCGGCACGTGCCCTTCCGTTCCACCGAACAGGTGGTGCGCAAGGTGCGCCAGGGTGCCGCAGCGAGCATCGCAGCGGCCCGGGACGGCAACTTCAGCGTGCACTGGCGTGCGCTCGTCGACCTGCCCGACGACGAGATCATGGCCTACTACCTGCGAGCGAACCAGCAGACCGTGGTGGACCCAGCGCCGTTCACATCCTTCACCGGCGGCGCCTAGTGCCCGAGTTCGTCGAAGCGGTCCACATTCCGCAGCGCCGGGAACGACACCCACCAGATGCCGACGATCGCCACCGTGGCCACACCACCGCCGATCACCGCAGTGGGCACGCCCAGGGCTTGGCCCACCATGCCGCTCTCGAAGGCCCCGAGTTCGTTGGAGGCACCGATGAACACGTTCTCGACGGCCATCACACGGCCGCGTTTCTCGTCGGGAGTCACCAACGGCACCAGTGAGCCACGGATGAACACGCTCACCATGTCGGCCGACGATGCCACCAGCAGCGCGACGAACGCCACCACGTAGCTGCGCGTCAGGCCCAACACGATGGTGGCGGCGCCGAACACACCCACCACCGTCAGCAACACCCTGCCGATGCGACGCTCGACCGGCCGCGACGCCAGCAAGATCGCCATCACTGCCGCACCGATGCCCGGCGCCGCGCGCAGCCAGCCGTACGCCACGTCGCCCACGCCGAGTCGTTCCTCGGCGATCGCCGGCAGCAGCGCCACCGCCCCGCCGAACAGCACTGCGAAGAGGTCGAGCGAGATCGCTGCCAGCAGGATTGGCGTGCGACGGATGAACAGCAGCCCCTCGATGGCGCTGCGGAACGTGGGGCGCTGGTTGGGGTCGGCGGGCTCGGGCTCGCGCTCGAACCGCAACGAGGCGGTCAGGAAGATCGACGACGAGATGAGCACGGACGACGCGAGGTACGCCACCCACGGGCCGATCGCGTAGAGGAAGCCCGACAGCGCCGGACCGATGATGGTGGCCCCGGTCCACGTCGCCGAGTAGACGGCGATCAGCTTCGGCAGGGCACCCTCGGGGGCCACCATCGGCGGCATGGTGCGGGTGGCCGGCGCCATGAAGGCGCGGGCGATGCCGTAGAGGAACGCGAAGACGAACAGCGGCCACACCTCCGTGGGCTCGCTGAGGGCGTAGATCAGGAGCGCGATCGAGGTGAGCGCCTCGCCGACGATCGCGACGAGCGCCACCTTCTTGCGGTTGAACCGGTCGGCGACCGTTCCCGTCACCAGCACCAGCAGCGCCGCCGGAAGGAACTCGCACAGGCCGATCCACCCGAGGTCGGCGGATCGTCCGGTGATGTCGTACGCCTGCTTCCCCAGTGCCGCGGCCTGCAGTGCGACGCCGGTGTACATCACCAGGTTCGCCGTCAGCAGGTTGCGGACGCTGCCGAACCGCAGCAGTTCGCTGGTGGTCATGTGGGTCGAGGGGGTGGCGGACACGGCTCGGCAAACCTAGCCGCGAGTGCTACACAAGGCTCATGAGTTCCCTCGCCGACGACACCCGCTGGCTCGACGCCACCGACCAGGCTGCGTTGGTCGCACGCGGCGACGCCTCGCCCTCGGAGTTGCTGGAGGCCGCGATCGAACGCATCGAACGCATCGACCCGCAACTGAACGCCGTCGTCATCCGCTGGTTCGACCACGCCCGCGACGTGGCAGCAGGGGCCCTTCCCGATGGCCCGTTCCGCGGTGTGCCCTTCCTGTTGAAGGACCTGTGGTCCCACTTCGAGGGCCAGACCCTCAGCAACGGCAACCAGGCCCTGAAGGCCGCCGCGTTGCCCTCCACCGGCGACACCACACTCGTTGCACGCTTCAAGGCCGCAGGGCTGGTGACGGCCGGCCGCACGAACAGCCCCGAATTCGGTGCACTTCCCACCACCGAACCGCTTGCGTGGGGGCCCACCCGCAATCCGTGGAACACCGACCACTCGCCCGGCGGCTCCAGCGGTGGCGCCGCCGCTGCGGTGGCCGCCGGCCTGGTGCCGATCGCCCACGCCAGCGATGGCGGTGGCAGCATCCGCATCCCCGCGGCCTGCTGCGGGTTGGTCG
>JBJTXX010000134.1:0-8279 GCA_046082485.1 Actinomycetota bacterium | reverse complement strand
CGACGCCGGACGCGAGGTCGTCGGGCTCGACCTGCTCGGCCATGGCACCGCACCCAAGCCCCACGAGCCGGAGGCGTACGGCGCGATGGCCGACGACCTGCTCGCCCGCCTGCCGCAGGGCAGGGTCGATGCAGTGGGCTTCTCGCTCGGCGCGATCACCCTGCTGCGCATCGCGACCGAGCATCCCGACCGCTTCGGCCGCCTCGTGCTGGCCGGGGTGGGTCGCAACATCGTGTCCCCCGACGACGAGCACGCGGGTGAACGAATCGCCGCGGCCATCGAGGGCAACGCACCCGACACCGACACCCACGCCCGAGTCTTCGCGCAGTACGCCCACCAGCCGGGGAACGACCCGATCGCACTGGCCGCGATCATGCGGCGTCCACGCAACCCGATCACACCCGAGCAGTTGGCGGGTGCCACCTGTGCGACGCTCGTCGTCATCGGTGACAAGGATTTCGCCGGCCCCGGCGAGCCGTTGGTCGAGGCCCTCCCGAACGCCCGGTTGAAGGTGCTCCGCAACGTCGACCACTTCGCCACTCCGGAGGCCTTCGGCCTCTGGGACGCCGTGCTCGACTTCCTCGACGCACACCCGGCATGACCACGGTCACCACCGACGTCGGGCGCGTCCTCGATGTGCTGCGCGTCGGGGGTCTCGTGGCCATCCCCACCGAGACGGTGTACGGCCTGGCTGCCGATGCCTCCAACGAGGCGGCCGTGCGTCGAATCTTCGCCGCCAAGGGTCGACCCGCCGACCATCCGCTGATCGTGCACGTCGCCTCGGCCGATCACCTCGACGAGTGGGCCGCCGAGGTGCCGCCCGCTGCCCGACTGCTGGCCGACACGTGCTGGCCGGGGCCACTCACGCTGCTCGTGCGCCGGGCCGAGGGGGTGCTCGACGTGGTGACCGGAGGGCGCCCGACGGTCGGCGTGCGGGTGCCTGCGCACCCCCTGACACTCGAGTTGCTCGAACGCTTCGGCGGTGGGCTCGCCGCCCCTTCGGCAAATCGGTTCGGAAAGGTGAGCCCCACCACCGCGCAGCACGTGTTCGATGACCTGGGTGATGCTGTCGACCTCGTGCTCGACGGCGGCCCCTGCCCGATCGGGGTCGAGAGCACCATCGTGGACTGCACCACGGAACCGCCGCAGGTACTGCGCCCCGGCGGCATCCCGACCGAACAGGTGGCAACGCTGCTCGGCGGCGCGCTCGCTGGGGCCTCCGGGCCGTCACGCGCATCGGGAATGCTCGACAGCCACTACGCACCGAATGCCCTTGTGACGCTGGTCGACACCCCGGCCGAGGCCGCCGAACTGGCCGCTCGACAACTGGGTGCGATGGTCATCGATCGCACCGACGACCTCGCTGCGTACGCGCGCCTGCTGTACGCCGACCTGCGCGCCGCCGACGCTCGCGGCGCAGAGGTCATCGTTGCGGTGCTGCCCCCCGCCGAGGGGCTGGGCCATGCGATCCTCGACCGGTTGCACAAGGCAGCCGCAGGGCGCTGAGGCGCACCCGCTGCTGCGCAGTAGCTGTTCTCACTCGTACTGGTTCAGGAGCGCCACCCACAGGTCCCGCACGTCCTCGGGATCGGGTGTGGGCATGCCGTCCGGGGCGGCGACGGCCAGGCTCACCGTGGTGCCACCCGCGTCGGGCACGAGGTCGAGTCGGCACCAGCATTGCCATGGCTCGCGCAGGAACACCTCGAGCCGGTACGGGGGCTCGTCGTCGAGCACCTCCCCCACCCACGAGTTCACGACGAGCAGCGCCTCGAACGCCTCGACGGGCAACACGTCGATGGTGAACGACGGCACGTCGCTGCGCACGCCGCCGTGGCGCCGGACTGGCTGCTGTCGAGGTACGGTCCGCGTGCCGGTCTGCTCGACGGTCGCCTCGGCTTCACGCAGCTCGCCCTCCCCGGTCAGCCGCTGTTCGAGCCGGGCCACGGCCTCGTCGTAGGCAGCATTGACGGCTCGCATCGCGTTGCCGTCACCGCCCACGTCGGGGTGCAGCGTGCGGGCAAGACGACGGCGAGCAGCAGCCAGTTCATCGGCATCCGCGGCGGCGTCGACACCCAGCACGCGGTACGGGTCGTCGGTCAACGACCGGCCTCCGACTCGGCCCGCGCCCGGGCAGCGGCGTACCGCTCGCGGACATCGTCGACCGCGTGACATGGCTCCACGGGGCGTGTGGCGCCGAGGCCCCACCGTCGGGCCACCTCTGCATGGTCGCCGCCGCCCGCCACCACCGCTGCCTGGACGGCCGCGCCAGCCGCGACCGCCTCGTCGGCCTCCACCGACTCCACCGGCAGCGGGCACAACCCGGCGAACGTCGCCCGCAACGCCGCCGAGCGGGCACCTCCGCCCGTCAGCAGCACCCGATGCACCGGGGCGTGACGACGCAGTTCGTCGAGTGCATCGAGCAGCGAGCAGCACACGCCCTCCACGGCCGCTCTCGCGAGGTCCTCCCGGCTCACGTCGGAGCGCAGGCCCGTCAACCAGCCTGTCGCCATCGGCAGATCGGGGGTGCGTTCGCCATCGAGATAGGGCAGTAGCGTCAGGCCACCCGAACCCGACGGCGCTGCGGCAGCGAGATGGTCGAGCCCCTCGTGGTCGACGCCCAGCAGTCGTGCCACTGCGGCCAACACCTTTCCCGCGTTGAGCGTGCAGACCAGCGGCAGGAAGCGCCCGTCAGCCGAGGCGAAGCCGGCCACCGCCCCCGAGGCGTCGGCTGTCGGAGCCTCGGCCACGGTGTAGGCGGTTCCCGACGTGCCGACCGACACCACTGCGGTACCCGCCTGCAGGCCGATGCCCAGTGCCGCACCCATGTTGTCGCCCGTGCCACAGGCCACCGCCGCCCCTCGCCAATGGCCGACGGTCTCACTGGCAGCGGCGACCCTCGGCAGCAGCGAATCCCAGTCGGCGGGGCCGACCAACTCGAGCACGTCGGGGCGGTAGCGCCCCTCGCGCGGTGACCAGTAGCCGGTGCCGCTGGCGTCACCCCGGTCGGTGACGTGGTGGCCGCAGAGCCGGTGGATCATCCAGTCGTGTGGCAGCAACACCTTTGCCGTGCGCCGCAACGCATCCGGCTCGTTCCGCAGCACCCAGCGCAGTTTCGTGACGGTGAAGGCCGCGACCGGCACACTGCCCACGGCGCTCGCCCAGCCGGAAGCTCCACCCGGCAGTGCCTCTCTCAGCGCCTCGGCGTCCGGGGCGCTCTCCGTGTCGTTCCAGAGTTTGGCCGGGCGAATCGTCGCGCCGGCGGCGTCCACCAGCACCATGCCGTGCTGTTGGCCGGCCACGCTGACGCCGGCGACCTCGACGTCGTCGAGGTGCGACATCGCCACGCCGTATGCCGTCTCGAAGGCGGCCCACCACGACTCCGGGTCCTGCTCCGAGCGAGGAGGCTGGGTCGACGGGTGCGGCGCGGAAGCCTGTGCCAGCACGACGCCCGAGTCGAGCGCCCGCACCTCCACCTTGGTGCTCTGCGTCGACGAATCGACGCCGACGACGACTCGCATGGGGTCAGCGAACGCCGAGCAGGAGTTCGGTGACCAACTGGTCGAGACGCTCGTGCCCGTATCCGGCCGCGCCGAGCACTGCCGGGTCGGCCTCCGAGGTGCGAATGGCCTGCAGCGCCGCTGCCTCGAGGCCTCCCGGCGAGGTCGGCTCCGACAGTCGGTGGGCCTGCGCGGTCTGCAGTGCCTCGGCGATCTCCGCATCCTGATGGAACCTGCGGGCCTTCTCCCGCAGCATCAGATAGGTGCGCATGCATCCGAGCGCGAAGTCCCACACCCCGGCTTCGTCCTCGGTGCGGTAGGCGTGTGCGTCGAAGTGACGCATTCCCGGCCAGGCCGCGTCCTCCAGCAACTTGACGAGATAGAAGGCGTCCCGGATGCCCTCGCTGCCGAAGCGGAAGTCCTGGTCGAACTTGCCGATGCGCTGGGCGTTGAGGTCGATGTGGAAGAGCTTGCCGTGCCACATGGTCTGCGCCACGGCGTGGGTGAAGTTCAGGCCGCTCATCGTCTCGTGGGCGAACTCCGGGTTCAGTCCCACCATCTCGGGCCACTCGAGTTCGTCGATGAATGCGAGCGCATGTCCGACCGTCGGCAGCAGCATGTCGCCGCGCGGCTCGTTCGGCTTCGGCTCGAGGGCCACCACCATGCGATAGCCGCGCTCACGGATGTGCGCGCAGCACAGGTTGACCGCCTCCGCATAGCGGTCGAGCGCCGCGCCCACCGGCTTGGCGGCCTCGGCCTCCACGCCCTCACGTCCGCCCCACATCACGTAGACCTCGGCACCCAGTTCGGCGCCGAGGTCGATGGCCTCGAAGGTCTTGCGCACGGCGAAACGCCGCACGGCCGGGTCGTTCGCAGTGAACGCGCCCTCCTTGAAGACCGGTTGGCCGAACAGGTTGGTGGTGGCCATCGGCACCTTCATGCCGGTCTCGTCGAGCGCCTCACGGAACCGCTTCACGATTCGGTCTCGGTCGGCCGCAGGCGAGCCGAACGGCACGAGGTCGTCGTCGTGGAAGTTCACGCCGTAGGCACCGAGTTCCGCCAGGCGGTGCACCGTCCGCACTGGGTCGAGTGGCGGGCGGGTCTCCAGGCCGAACGGGTCGCGGCCGGTGTTGCCGACCGTCCAGAGCCCGAACGTGAAGTGGTCGTCAGGGGTGGGCGTGTACTCGCTCATCGACCGCACAACCTAGTACCACTGAGCGTGGCGGGCGTCAGGTGGATCGACGGCCCAGTCCGTGACGGCGGCCCAGCGATCCTCGAAGACCACGTCACGCAGTGGCCGACGACGCACCGGCCCGTGCGAGCCGGCGGGCCTGCCGAGCGTGATGCACGCCGAGAGCGCCACTTCGTCGGGGATGCCCAGCAGTGCGCGCAGTTCCGCCTCCACTGCGAGGTGCCACATCGTGAGGGCCCCGCCGTAACCGAGCGCTCGTGCGGCCAGCAAGAGGTTCTGGCATGCGGGGTAGACCGAGCCACCCTCGGTGGGTGTCGGCGCACGATGGCGCAGCATGCACGCCAACACCACGACCGGAACCTCCTCGAAGTGGTCCACGTAGTGCTGCATCGTCACAGCCATCCGCGCCTTCGGGGAATCGGCCTCGACCCCCGTGCCCTGCTCGTACCCGTCCGCAGCGCGCTTGGCCGCCCAACCAGCCCGGAACGAACTGCCCAGGAGGCTCCGCGCCCTGACCGCGGACGGCCCGTCACGCAGCACGAGATAGCGGACCGGCTGACGGTTGCTGCCGCTCGGGGCCCGCGTGGCGTGCCACAGGATGGCCGCGAGGTCCTCGTCGGGGATCGGGTCGGCGGCGTAACGGCGGATGGTCCGGGTCGTGGCCAGTCCCTGCAGCAGTGGCAGGTTGTCGTGCGTCATCGACCGGTGAACTTCGGTGACCGCTTCTCCATGTACGCCGAGACGCCCTCTCGGAAGTCGTCGGTTCGCAGCAACGGCAGCAACTGTAGGAACACGTGGTGCACGTTCTGGTCGAAGGTCTCGGTCTCCGCGGCGCGCATCATTCGCTTGATGGCTCGCACGGCCAGTGGTGCGTTGGCCGCGATCTCCCCTGCCAGTTCCCGCACCGCCTCCCCGAAGTGTTCCGGCTCGACGACATGGTTGACCAGCCCCAGTTCCAGCGACTGCTCTGCCGTCAGCACGCGACCGGTGAATGCGATCTCGGCAGCCTTCGCGTAGCCGACGATGCGCGGCAACAGCCACGTTCCACCGCTCTCTGGCAGGATTCCGCGCTTGTCGAAACCCGGGTTCAGCTTGGCCGTCGTGCTGGCGACGCGGATGTCGCAACCCAACGCGATGTCGAGGCCGTAGCCAGCGGCGCCACCGTTGAGGGCGCAGACCGTCGGGGTGTCGAGGTTGTGTAGCACTGTCGGCGGGGTGAAGCGAAGGTCGAGTTCACCGGGGATGCCCTCGCCGGTGCCGTTGTCCATGCCTCCGAGCGAACCCTTCGAGGCACCCATCTGCGCCGCCATGTCGAGCCCTGCGCAGAAGACCTTGCCGGCACCGGTCAGCACGATGCACCGAACATCCCGGTCCCGGTCGGCCTGCAACAGGCGCTCCGACAGTTGGTCGAGCATCGTTCCCGAGATGGTGTTCAGCCTTCCCGGGGCGTTGAGGGTGATGGTGGCGATGTGGTCGCTCACGTCGTACAGCACTTCGTCGGGCGTCTGCGTCATGTCTCGAACGGTAGTCGGCACTGGACGACGGGACCGCCCCGTCCAGCCGATCCGCCCGCCCGCGTGGCTAAACGGATGGGCAGAGCCTAGAATCACGGTTCTTGCACACCCAGTGCCGCACCTTGCGGCCTGACTCCTAGGGGGAGACACAATGCAGACATCCAAGGTGCGCCGTTCCGGTGCGCTGCTGGTCGGTCTGGCGCTCGTGGTTGCCGCTTGCGGCGACGACGCGGCCAGCCCCGAGACCACGGCTGCCGTGGTCGAGACCACCGCAGCCCCGGCACCCGAGACCACCGCCGCTCCCGAGACCACCACGGCCCCCGCCGCCGGTGGCGAGCTGCAGGGCATGAAGGGCACCACGCCCCTCCCGCCCGAGCTCGGTCAGGAGTTCAAGGACCGCCTGGCCACCGTGCCGTCGGGCAAGGACCTCACCGACTTCGCCTACTCGGCCGAGACCTATGACGCCGTGATCATCATCGCCCTCGCCGTCGAGGCGGCCAAGAGCGACGGCATCGAGCATGCCGGCAAGATCGTCGACGTCACGTCCGGTGGCGAGAAGTGCAGCGACTTCGTGGCCTGCAAGGCCCTGCTCGACGCTGGCACCGACATCGACTACGACGGCGTCTCGGGCCCCGGCGACATGAACGGCAACGGCGAGCCCCTCGCCGGCACCTACGGTGTGCTGCAGTTCGGCGCCGACAACCGTCTCGACGACTCGCTCACCACGTTCGTGGATGCCGCCTCGCCGGATTCGGCCAAGGTCGAGCTCAGCGCAACCGAGGGCAACCGCGCCGGTGACGGCCAGCTGAGCATCGGTGGCCTGCTGCCGCAGACCGGTTCGCTGGCCTTCCTCGGCCAGCCGATGTTCGCCGGCGCCGAGCTGGCGATCGCCGACCTCAACGCTGCCGGCGGTGTGCTGGGCAAGGAAGTGCTGTACTCGGCCGGCGACTCGGGCGACACCAGCACCGACACTGCCAGCCAGACCTCGGACCGTTTCCTCGGTGAGGGCGTCGACGCCATCGTCGGCCCGGCCTCGTCGGGCGTGGCCCTGACCGTGATCGACAAGATCTCGGCTGCTGGCGTCACGTTCTTCTCGCCGGCCAACACCTCGCCGGTGCTGTCGACCTACGCCGACAAGGGCCTGTACTTCCGCAACGCCCCGCCCGACACCCTTCAGGGCGTCGTCATCGCCGACATCGTCGTGCAGGACGGCAACCAGAGCGTTTACATCCTCGGTCTCGACGATGCCTACGGCAACGGTCTGGCCGACGTGATCGAGGCCTCGCTGAAGGAGGCCGGTGTCGAGGTGCTCGGCAAGACCATCTACGACCCCACCGCCGCCAGCTTCGACACCGAACTGAACGCAGTGGCCGCTGCCGACCCCGACGCGATCATCCTCATCACCTTCGACGAGGGTTCGCGCATGCTCAAGACCATGGTCGAGCTGGGCATCGGCCCGAAGGCCAAGAAGGTCTACGGCTGCGACGGCAACATGGGCAACGCCCTCGGCGAGAACTTCGACGCCGGTAAGTGATCCAGCGTCGTCCTCGCTGACGAAGCACTGAGAAGGGCCCCGGGCGAATGCCCGGGGCCCTTCTTCATGTCCCGAGGAACTCAAGTTCGCACAGGCCTGTCCCGAAGGCAGCACGGCCCGAACAGCGGCAGCCCCGTGACGACTACATTCGGCGGGGCTCGTCGTGTCACGAGGGACTGCGGAGGACATCATGCCGACACCGGACTCACCCCCTTCGAATCAGGGCGTCGACGGACGCAGGTTCGCGCGCCGAAGGCTCTTGAAACTCGGCGGCGTTGCGGCCGGGACGGCGGCCGTTTCGTCTGTGGCTTCGAACCAGCCCGCTTCGGCGGCCGAAGGCACGATGACGTTCGGAACCTCCATGTCGGCGGCCGACAGCGCAACGTCGCTGTATTCGACGCACGGGTACCAGACCCTCTATCTGGAGAACTCGGCCGGCGCTCGCGCCTTGTTCGCAGCGAGCAGCGGGACAGGTGATGCTCCGGCCGTGACGGCCCAAGTGGCCGGCCCGGCGAACCCCGGCCCCGCGTTGTATGCCGAGA
>JBJTXX010000133.1:0-14127 GCA_046082485.1 Actinomycetota bacterium | reverse complement strand
CGTCGTGTTCGTGCTCGCCACCACCGATCCGCAGAAGGTGTCCGACACCATCCGCAGCCGCACCCAGCACCTGCAGTTCCACCTGCTGCCGATGGATGTCATGGAGGACCACATCCGCTGGCTGGCCGGCGACGCGGGCATTGCGCTCAGCGACGACGCCCTGCAGTCGGTGCTGCGTCAGGGTGGTGGCTCGGCGCGCGACACGGTGTCGGCGCTGGAACTGGTGGCAGCGGGAGGTGGCGAGGCCCTCGAGATCACGCCCCTCGACGAGTTCGTCGAGGCGTTCATCGAGCACGACCCCGGTCGGGCGCTGGCGGTGGTTGCCCACGCCGTGCAGCAGGGCCGCGACCCACGCACGCTGACCGAGGAGATCGTGCGGCACCTGCGCGACTGTTTCCTGTCGCTGATGGCACCGGAGTTGGTGCAGTTGCCAGCGCAGCGCGCCGCCGAGGTCACCGACCTGGCCACCCGGTTGGGCGCCGCCGCCATCGTCCGCTCGATGGAGCGCTTGGGCGAGATGCTGGTCGAGATGCGTCACGCCCCCGACCCGCGGCTGCTGCTGGAGGTCGCCCTCGTCCAGTTGACGCACCATGCCGCGACGGCCGACGTGGGGGTGCTGGTCGAGCGCATCGAACGACTCGAGCAGCAACTCGCCGCGGGTGCCGCGGCTCCGGCGCCCCGCCCCGCACCCATCGACCCTGCGACCGGCCGTGCCGCCCTGGGCAGCCGAGCCCGGGCGTCGTCCGCCGAGGCGCCGGCGCAGCGACCGCAGGCGGCCCCGCGTCCGCAGGCGTCGGCTCGCCCCGAGGCCCCGGCGGCCGCCGCGCCGGCACCGGACGCTGCGCCGACTCCGCCGCAGACCCCTGCCCCTCCGCCGGTCGAGGCGCCCGCACCCGCAGGGTCCGGCGATGCCGCGGCGAGAGCCGTCGAGCAGTGGTCGCAGGTGTTGTCGGGTATGAAGTCGCTGCCGCGTGCCGTCGTCTCGGCGACGAAGTTGATGGGTGTGCGCGACGGCGTGGTGGTGCTGGCGGCGCCGAACGAGATGCACCGGTCGAAGTGCTCGCAGTACGTCGCCGACATCGAGGCCTCGATCACCAAACTGGTCGGCGCGGCTGCCCGGGTGTCGATCGTGGTCGATGGTTCGGCCGACGACGGTGGCCTGATCCCCCCGCCGGATTCCACGGCGCCGGTGCCGCGACCCCAGGCGCCCGTCGAGCAGTTCGAGGAACCCGAAGCGGTCGACCTCGACGAATTGGTCGACGTGCCGCCGGAATCCGTGCAGACCCCCACCGATCGCCTGCTCGACGCCTTCCCCGGCTCGCAGTTCGTGGACGAGTGACGCCGCCGTGGCCCATTACACCCAACCAGTGCAGGCGCTCATCGACGAACTCGGCCGCCTGCCGGGCGTTGGCCCCAAGTCCGCGCAGCGCATCGCCTTCCACCTGCTGAAGTTGCCGAACGACGATGTCGCCCGACTGGCGAGGGCCATCACCGAGGCGAAGGCGAAGGTTCGTTTCTGCGCCCGCTGCTGGAACGTGGCCGAACAGGAACACTGCCCCATCTGCCTCGACGACCGCCGCGACCCCGGCGTGATCTGTGTCGTCGAGGAGAGCCGCGACATCGTGGCACTCGAGAAGACCGGCGAGTTCAAGGGCCGCTACCACGTGTTGCAGGGGGCGATGAGCCCGCTCGAGGGCATCGGCCCCGAGCAGTTGCGGATGAAGGAACTGTTCGCTCGCATCGAACCCGAGGATGTGCGCGAGGTGATCCTGTGCACCAACCCCAACACCGAGGGCGAGGTGACGGCGATGTACATCGCGCGGATGATGAAGCCCTTCGGGGTGCGGATCACCCGGCTCGCCAGCGGTCTGCCGGTGGGCGGCGACCTCGAGTACGCCGACGAGCTCACGCTCGGCCGTGCCCTCGAGGGCCGTCGCGACGTCAGCACCTGACCGAACGGCATCGATCGTGCCTGTTCAACGGCCCAAAATGGCCTGAGGTGCCACCTCGGAGCCCAGTAGCGGGCGAATGGGACCAAGCCCCGAGATGACACCTCAGATGGTTCGCGTCCGGTGCCTCGGGGGACGTCGGCACTGACCGCTATATTGCGATCACATTACGACAAACGTCCGAATATGTCAATCACCGTAACAATTCGCTGTACGGCGAGCAGGTTTTCAGACCGTGCGCACGACGAGCGCGTCGCCCTGGCCGCCACCGCCGCACAGCGCAGCGGCACCGGTGCCGCCGCCGCGACGGCGCAGTTCGTGCAGCAGCGTGAGGGCCAGACGGTTGCCGCTCATGCCGATCGGGTGACCGAGGGCGATGGCGCCGCCGTTCACGTTGACGATCTCGTCGCTGATGCCGAGGTCGGCCATCGAGGCGATGCCCACCGCGGCGAACGCCTCGTTGATCTCGAACAGGTCGATGTCGGCCACCGTCTTGCCGGCGCGGGCCAACGCCGCGTTGATGGCGCGGCTGGGTTGCTGCAGCAGCGAGGCGCTGTCGGGGCCTGCCACCATGCCGTACGACACGAACTGGCCCAGCGGGTTCACGCCGCGGGCGTTCACCGCACGCTCGCTCATCAACACCACCGCCGAGCCACCGTCGCTGATCTGCGAGGCATTGGCGGCGGTGATGGTGCCCTCCTTGTCGAAGGCGGGTTTCAGCCCGGCGAGGGACTCCATCGTGGTGTCGGCGCGGACACCCTCGTCGGTGTCGACGATCTTCGGGTCCCCCTTGCGCTGGGGGATGCTGACCGGCGCGATCTCGTCGGCCAGACGGCCGGCCGCGATGGCAGCGGCGGCACGCACGTTGCTCTTCATCGCCAGGTCGTCCTGCTGGTCGCGGGTGATGCCGCCACCGGCGTAACGCTCGGTGCCGAGGCCCATCAGACACGCGTCGAACGCGCACCACAGGCCGTCCTTCACGATCGCGTCGGCCAGCTCGGTGTTGCCGTAGCGGAACCCGCCGCGGGCGCCGGCGGCGATGTAGGGCGCGTTGGTCATGCTCTCCATGCCGCCGGCCACCACGATGTCGGCCTCGCCGGCCATGATCATCTGGTTACCGAGGTAGATGCTGTTGAGCCCGCTCAGGCAGACCTTGTTGATGTTCACGCTCGGCACGTTCATCGGGATGCCGGCCTTCGAGGCCGCCTGGCGCGAGGGCACCTGACCCTGACCGGCCATCAGCACCTGACCCATGATCACGTGCTCGACCTCCTCCGGCGCCACCCCGGCGCGCTCGAGCGCGGCCTTGATGGCGAACCCGCCCAGGTCGGCGGCGCTGAACGAGGCGAGCGCACCGCTCATCTTGCCGATCGGCGTGCGGGCACCGGCGACGATGTAGGAACCAGACATGACGGACCTCTCGAGTGGTGTGCGGCGCCACGGCGTGTTCCGTGACGACCCTTGCCCGCAGCGTACGCAACTGTGGCCGTGGGGCATCAATGCGGAAGACTGCACGTGATGAAGCCGAGCGACGACCCTCGCCTCGTGCGCAGGGCGCAGGCGCTCGACCTCGCCCGGTCGGTGCCGCTCGGCGTGTTGCTGCCGCTCGAGTCGTCGCTGCTGGTCACCATCGCGCTGAAGCACTTCGACGCGCCCGGCGTGGTGAAGGGCATCATCGCCGCGGGCAACGGCGTGGGCCTGCTGGCGACGCCGTTTGTCACGAGCGTGGCGCGCCGCTGGGGACGGCCGGTGATGCTGCCCGTCGCCGCGCTGTCGGTGATCGGCGTGGTGGCCTTCATGGTCGGCGCCGTCGATGCACTACCCCTGTTCACGATCGGTGCGGTGATCGGCGTCGCCAGCGAGAACGCCATGTACCCGCTGGTGACGGTGACCTACGAGCGCAACTTCCCCGGGCACGAACTGGGGCGCAGGGTGGGATGGGGCCTGGCGCTGCGGGTGCTGGTGTCGGCCGTGTTCGGCCTGGCGATGGGCGCGTACCTCAGCGCGGACCCCGGCAAGTGGTGGGTGGCGATGGTGGCGGCCGCCATGGCCTGCGTGGCGCTGGTCGCACTGCACCTCCAGACCCCCAGCGCACCGCTGTCCGCCGTGCACGTCACGGGCCGCAGTTGGTTGCCCCACTTCCACCTCCTGGCGCAGGATCGACGGCTGGCCCTCACGCTGGCCGCCTGGATGCTGATGGGGTTCGGCAACCTGATGCTGCTGCCGCTGCGCGTCGAGTACCTCGGCAATCCCGACTACGGCATCAATGCGAGCACGGCGATGATCGCGGTGCTCACGGTGGTGGTGCCCTCGGTGGTGCGACTGCTGTCGATGCCGCTGTTCGGCATGGTGTTCGACCGGATGAGCTTCTTCTCGGCCCGCATCATGGTGAACGTGCTGTTCGCCGCGTACGTGGCGGCGTTCTTCACGGGCACCAGCACGGTCGGGCTGGTGGCGGGCGCCGTGGTGCTGGGCATCGGCAGCGCCGGCGGCGACCTGATGTGGAGCCTGTGGGTCACCAAGTTCTCCCCTCCCGGCCGCACGGCCGACTACATGGCCTGCACACGTTCTTCACCGGGGTGCGTGCCGTGCTGGCGCCGATCGTCGGGTTCGCCATCCTCGGCCGGGTGTCGCTGGGCACCGTGGCGTTGCTGGCTGCTGCACTGATGGTTGCTGCGTCGCTGGTGCTGGTGCCAGAGGTGCGGGCGGAACGGCGCCGCCGCGCCGCCTGAGCGAATGCGTCGCTTCAGGCAGCGGGCGCGACCGTCACGTCCCTGCAGCCGAGCGCCGGGCCCGGTGCGCCGCCCCACAGCACCACGTCGGCGCACACCTGCCATTCGCCGGGCAGCACCGTGACGCTTGTGTCGAAGCCGTGGAACGGGCCTGTGCCCCTCGGCGTGCCGGTGCGCATCACGTTGGCGGTGATGGTGCGGTCGGCCACCACGGTGCCCAGGTTTGGGCCACCGGCCGAGCGCACGACGACTCGCACCGCCACCGGCAGGTCGAACTCGGGGTGCCATGCGGCGCCGGTGACGCGAACCTCGTTGGCGGAAACCGTCGGCGGGTCGAGCACGCCGCCGGGTGCACCGTTCGCCCGACGCGGGGCCACCTCGGCCAGCCGTTGGTACACGGGCGTGGTCTCGTAACCCATCGCCCACAGGATGATGCCGCTCCAGCCGGCGTCGAGCGCCACCTGCGCGCTCTGCCGAATGCTGGTCTCGTCGGGGAAGTACGCGATGTTGGCGATGGTGCACGTCACCGTCACCTGGGTGACACCGAGGCGCGTCGCCTGCTGCATCGCCACGTCACCAGAGGCAACCAGCACGGGAATGGGGGTGCCGGTGGGGGTGAAGGCGGGCGGGGTGCGTGGTGTGGTGCGCACACCGGTCAACTTCTCGTCCCACGAGAACGTCAACTCGCCCGACGAATGGCGCGACACCGCTGCGGCGTTCCGCTGGGCCAGGCCGGGGGCCTCGCGCATCGTGATGCTGTCGCGGGCGACCGCGTCGTCGGGGCACACCTCGGTGGAGACCTTCTGCGTCGCCCACTGTCGCCCGTATGCGGGCAGGCCGAGCTGCAACTTCGCCGGTGGCACCACCTTGCTGCTGTAGGCCACGACCGAACGCACCCATGAGATCGGCGACATCGGGCCCGGCACCCCGACACTCCAGTCGTAGACCATCAGGCGAAGTCGGTCGACGTAGGGGGCGATCTGGTCCTGCGCGTAGACGGTGTAACCACTCGCCCCACCGGCCCAGACCGGCGGCAACGTCACCGACAGCAACCGCCCACGCGCGTGCAGCGCCGTCGACAGTTCGCGTACGAACGCCACCCACGTCGGCGTGATGGCCGCCCATCGGCTGCGGCCGTCACCGAAGGCGAACACCTCGTAGTCGATGTCGATGCCGTCGTATCCCTTCGCCACCACGAGGTCGACGATGCGCTGCACGTGGTTGGCGCGCGTGAACGGGTTGGCGAGGACGGTGCGCATCGTGCCCGCCGGGCTGCTGTCGTAGATCGTCGGGATGACGGGCAGGCCGGCCGCCCGTGCTGCCGCCACGGTGTTCGCCAGCGAGGTGGCCCCGCCCAGCAGCGGCACGGTGCCGTTGGCGGCGGTGCCGTACCACAGCATCGACACCTCGCTGTAGAGCGCGGCGACGTCGGCATCGGCGACGGTGGCCGAGCCCCGGGAGGCACCCCAGTACGGCACCCAGCCGCTGACGAAGCGGTTGGGTTGGCACGCCGTCAGCACCAGCAGTGCTGCGGCCGACAGGGCCCACCGGGCTCGTGTTGCCACGGTGGTGCACCCTACTGGTGGGGCGGTCTCGGGGCGCCGCGGCCGTGGCCTGTAGCGTCGGGTGGATGGTCGCCCCCAGCCGTTCGTCCTCGTTCGGGGTGGCCGCAGTGCTGGGGGCCACGGTCTTCTGGTCGTTCGGCGGGGTGCTGGGCAAGGCCACCCGGGTCTCGGGCGTCACCCTCGGGTTCTGGAGGATGTGGTTCGCCACGGCGATCCTGACGGTGATCGTGGTGGTGGCGCGCAAGGTGCCCACCCGCCGCGACCTGCGCGGCGCTGCCCTGCTGGGTGTGTTGTTCGGCCTGAACATCTGCTCGTTCTTCGAGTCGCTGCAGCACCTGAACGTGGCGGTGGCGTTGGTGATCGGGTCGCTGACACCCGTGGTCGCGCTGCCGATCGCCGTGGTCTGGATGGGCGAACGGCTCACCACCCTGAAGCTCGTGTGCGCGCTGGCAGCGGTGGTGGGCGTGGTGGTGTCGGTGTTGGCCACGCCGAGTGGTGAGGACAGCGGGAACTCGGCGATCGGCTACTTCTGGGCCGTGGTGTCGTTGTTCGTGTGGGTGGCGTACCTGCTGGTGGCCAAGCGGGCTCGTGGCCATGTGGAGACGCTGCAGTTGATGTGGGTGCTGTCGTTCATCGGTGCCATCACGGTGAGTCTGCTGGCGCTGGTGTTCGGCACCGACCTCGGCCAGATGCAGGGCAGCGACTGGTGGTGGGTGCTGCTGCTGGCCCTCGGGCCGGGCATCCTCGGGCACGGGCTGCTGACGTGGGCCCAGCCGCGGGTCGATGCCTCTGCCACTTCGGTGCTCATCCAGGCCGAGCCCGTCGGTGCGGCCATCGCGGCGTGGGTGTTCCTCGGCGAGCGCGTGTCGCTGCTGCAGGGCCTGTCGATGGTGGTGGTGATCGCCGCGCTGGTGGCACTGGCCTACAGCGAGTCGCGCACGGTGGCCGTCGACGACGTGCTGGTCTGAACCTCGCTTCTGCTGCCGCTGCTGCTTCGGTGCCGGGGCCGCCGACCGTCACTTCTCGTCGATGGTCACCTTGACGATGTCGATGGGCTGCAGCGGGGGGCCGTCGGCCGGGTTGGCCAACCCGTCGAGCGTTGCCACCACGCCGAGGTCGTCGTCGATCACCTGACCGAACAGGGCGTAGTTCGGCGGCAGCGCCGCGCCGTCGTCACCGGTGATGATGAAGAACTGGCTGCCGTTGGTGTTCGGGCCGGCGTTCGCCATGGCCACCGAACCGATGCGGTAGGGCTCGATCTTGTCGAGTTCGTCGGCGAACTCGTAGCCCGGGCCACCCCTCCCGGTGGCGGTGGGGTCACCGCACTGCACCACGAAGTTGCGGATGGCACGGTGGCAGGTCGTGCCGTCGAAGTAGTGGAACCGGGCGAGGTTCACGAAGCTGTTGACGGTGTTCGGGGCGATGTCGTTGCGCAGCGTGACGCGCAACGTGCCGTTGTTGGTCTCGATCGTTGCCGTGTAGGTCTTGCCGGGCAGCAGGCACATCGGCGGTGCGGCCGTGAACTCCTGCTGCTTGGCGGCGCTGCCGTCGGCGGCGGCACAGCCCTCGGGCAGGATGGCGCCGGGTTCGGGGCTCAGGCCGTCGCTGCTGGCGGGTTGGCCGGTACCGGCGGGCTGGGCGGTGGAGTCGTCGCCGCATGCGGCGAGCACCAACATGCCGGCGACGGCGAGCGACAGGAGTCTGGAGGTACGCATACGGCATCCACTCTGCCACTTGCCGGAACGGTTCGTCCGGCATCCCTATCCGTCAGTAACGTGCCCCGGATGCAGCACATCCTCGACGCCATCCAGTCCGGCGCCGGTGGCGACGACATCGCCAACCTGCCCATCCCCGAGAGCTACCGCGCCGCCCACGTGCTGGCCTCGGAGCAGGAGATGTGGGCGGGCGTGGCATCGAAGGACAAGGACCCTCGCCGCAGCATCCACATCGGGGAGGTGCCCACCCCCGAGCTGGCGCCCGACGAGGTGTACGTGGCCGTGATGGCCAGCAGCATCAACTTCAACACCGTCTGGAGCAGCATCTTCGAGCCGGTCAGCACGTTCGGCCCGATGCGGCGCCTCGGCCGCGAGAGCCAGTGGTCGAGTCGCCACGACCGCGACTACCAGGTGATCGGCAGCGATGCATCGGGCGTGGTGCTGCGAGTCGGTTCGGCCGTGCGCACCTGGAAGCCCGGCGACCGGGTGACGGTGCACTGCAACCACGTCGACGACCAGGACCCGACGTCGCACGACGACTCGATGCTCGGCAGCAACCAGCGCATCTGGGGCTACGAGACCAACTTCGGTGGCCTCGCCGACCTCAGCGTGGTGAAGGCCAATCAGCTGATGCCCAAGCCCGCCCACCTCACGTGGGAGGAAGCGGCGGTGAACGCACTGTGCAACAGCACCAGCTACCGCATGCTCGTGTCGAAGAACGGCGCGCAGATGAAGCAGGGCGACGTGGTGCTGATCTGGGGTGCCACCGGTGGCATCGGCGCCTACGCCACCCAGTACGTGCTGAACGGCGGCGGCATTCCCGTGTGCGTGGTGAGCAATGCCGAGAAGGCCCAGATCCTGCGCAACATGGGCGTCGAGCACATCATCGACCGTGCCGCTGCGGGCTATCAGTTCTGGAAGGACGAGCGCACCCACGACGAGAGCGAATGGCGCCGCCTGGGCAAGGACATCCGCGACCTGTGCGGCGAGGACCCCGACATCGTGTTCGAGCACCCCGGCCGGAACACGTTCGCGGCGTCGATGTTCGTGGCGAAGAAGGGCGGCACGGTGGTGACCTGCGCGGCCACCAGCGGCTTCATGATGGAGTTCGACAACCGCTACTTCTGGATGAGGTTGAAGAACCTCGTCGGTTCGCACTTCGCCAACTACAAGGAGTCGTGGGAGGCCAACCGCCTCATCGCCAAGGGCATGATCCATCCGGTGATGAGCCAGGTGTTCAGCCTCGAGCAGACCGGCGAGGCCGCGTTCCAGGTGCACCACAACATGCACGAGGGCAAGATCGGCGTGCTGGCGCTGGCGCCCGAGGAAGGCCTCGGCGTCACCGACCACGAGTTGCGCGCCAAGGTGGGCGACAAGCTGCACGCGTTCCGTCGCGCCTGATGGCGATGGGGCGTCAGCCCTCCGCTCGGTGGAACAGGAACTCCACCCGCACCTTGTCGCCGAACGGGGCGAGGGCGGCGCGCAGTTCGGCGGTGTCGAACCACGCCGTCATCTCGGCGTCGCACCGGCCACCGGTCTGGATGCCGGCGGTGGTGCTGATGTGCAGGGCCGTCGAGTCGAGCGCAACGAGCTCGTCGAGCAGCGGCATCAGGGATGCCTCGGTGCAGCCCGGCGTGAGCGTGTAATCGGGTGTGTCGGTCGGCCCGCCCGGCTCGATCGGGGTGGGCATCGCGGTGAGGTGGAAGGTGGTGCCGTCCCAGGTGCCGATGAAGATGTACCAGGTCTCGGTCCACGTCACGCCGTTCAGGGTCTGTTCGTCGTCGATCATCGACCAGTCGAACCCGTCGAGGGGAATGTCGCCGCCCTGCGGCGGCAGCGACGAGAGCAACACGTTCGCCAGCATCGGCCCGTTGCCGCTGTCGATCACGCTCGCCGCACCGATCAGCACCGTGTCGGGCTGCACCGGCGGATCGGGGTCCGGGGTGGGTGCGCTCGTCGGGACGGTCGTGAGGGCCGGAGTCGGCTCACCTTCGTGCAGGCGCACCCGGCCGAGGACCTCGTCCTCGCGATCGGTGAGTCCGGCACTGATGTTCACCGTCGCCCACTGACCCGAGGGTGTCTGCCACACGTAGGCGACACCCGAATCGTCGCGACGTCGCAGGGCTGCGTGGCCCGCCACCGTGGTGGGCGTCCACACATCAAGCGTGTCGTAGTGGCCGAACTGCCCGCGATAGTCACCGACGGAGATGTCGACGGTGTCGATGCCGTTCGACCACCACTGGGCGCGCATCGCCCCCATCCCTTGCAGGCCGACACCCGCCAACCGCATCGACTGCGACGGCAGCACGTACGGCACACCCGATCCGGGCACCGCCTCGCTGATGAGCGTGCTCGCGCGGTCGTCGGGCATCATCGCCCAGGACCAGTCGAGTTCCGGTTCGGTTGCGTCCGTCGGGGTCAGGTCGTAGGTGACGACGTCGACGTCGGGGTTCAGGTCGAGTTCCGGTTCGGTTGCGTCCGCCGGGGTCAGCGTCAGCATCAGCACGCCGTGGTCGAGGCCGTTCACGTCCGCCCACACCATCACCGTCGCGGGGCCGGGCGCAGGTGTGGGGGGGCAGCAGACCTCGAGGCGCTCGGGCTGGGGGGTGAAACCCTCGAGGTCGAGCACGTACCACTCGGTGCCGCTGGCGGGCACCGTGACCGGGACGCTGCTCGCGGGTTCGGAGTCGCTGGCCGCCGGGCTGATCGACTGCTGGCCGCGGCCGTGCTGCACCAGCACCGCACCGATGCCGGCCACGAGCACCACTGCTGCAGCCGCCACGGCCAGCCAGCCTCGACGCGAGGCATGGGCTCTGCTCATGGTCGTGAGCCCCACCTGACCCGTGCCGTCACCGGCCGGTGCCGTATCGAGCCCAGTGCCGTGCCCAGTGTCGTGCACCTCGTCGAGCGCAGTGCGCATCCGGGTGAGCAGTTCGTCGTCGTTCATCGTTCGATCTCCTTGCGCAGCGCGTCGATGCCGCGGTGCAGCAGCACCCGCACGGTGGCGGGGGCGCAGCCCAGCGATTCGGCAATCTGGTCGTCGGTCCAGTCGGCCCAGTAGCGAAGCGTCACGGCGGCGCGCTGGCGGTAGGGCAGGGCGGCCAGCGCGTCGAGCATCTCGTTGGTGGGCGCGGTGTAGGTGGTGGGCTCGCCGGCCCGCGCCCGCGCCTCGCGGCGACGGGCCCGCCCGTTGCGCCGGTGCCACGAATGACACCGGTTCACCACGGTGCGGCGCAGATACGCAGCGGGGTCGTCGATGCTGCCCAGCCGCTGGCCCACTGCGTGCAGGGCCTCCTGCGCGAGGTCTTCGGCTACGTCGCGGTCGCCCACCAGCGCCACGGCCCAGCGCACGGCGGGCGCTCGGTGGAGGCGGTAGAAGGTGTCGAAGTCGGTGCTCATGGGCGGGGCCTGCAGGGCAAGTGTTGCTGTCTGCACGTCCACCTTGACGCCACCGGCGGTCGATCTGTTTCACTGAGCGGATGCTGCTCACCGAAATCGACCACGTCGCCATCGCCGTCCGCGACCTCGAAGCCGCCATCGAGTACTACGCCAAGGCGTTCGGCGCCACGGTCGATCACCGCGAAGTGGTCGAGAGCGACGGTGTGGAGGAGGCCCTGCTGAAGGTTGCCGAGAGCTACGTGCAACTGCTCACCCCGACCCGCGACGACAGCCCGGTGGCCAAGGCCATCGAGAAGCGCGGCGAGGGCCTGCACCACATCGGCTACCGCGTCGCCGACTGCCAGGTGGCGCTCGACAGCATGCTGGCCGCTGGCGCGACCGCCATCGACAAGGCGCCCCGACCCGGCAGCCGCGGCACCACCGTGGCCTTCATCCACCCCAAGGGCAGCTTCGGCACCCTCATCGAACTCGTCCAGGAAAACCCCTCCCCCCACTGACCCATCCGAGTGCCACACCCCCGTCCGAGTGGGTACTCGCACCCGGGTGTCGAGTACCCACTCGGATGGTCGGTGGCGGGGCTCAGTCGGCCTGCAACACCAGACCCTTGAGGTACTCGGCCTCGGGGAAGGCCAGGGGCACGGGATGATCGGCCGGTTGGTGCAGGCGTCCGATGATGCGGGCCGACCTGCGGGCGTCGAGGGCGGCACCCGCCACGACCTTCTGGAAGAGGTCCATCGTCATCGCGCCGCTGCACGACCAGGTCAGCAGCACGCCGCCCGGGGCCAGCAGCTTCAGGGCGAGCAGGTTGAGATCCTTGTAGGCCCGTGATGCCTTGTCGATCTGTCGTTCGGAGTTGGCCAGCTTCGGCGGATCCAGGCAGATGAGGTCGTACTGCCGGGCTCGGTCGCGCAGCCCGCGCAACGCCGTGAACGCGTCGGCTTCCGTCAGCTCACCTACGTCGACGCCGTTCAGTTCCCCGTTCCTTGCAGCGACGGCGAGTGCCGGACCCGACGAGTCGATCGACGTCACCGATGCTGCGCCTCGGGCGGCGGCGATCACGCTGAACGCGCCGGTGTACGAGAACACGTTGAGCACGCGACGTCCGGCCGCCAGGCGCGCCACCTCTGCCCGGGCGCTGCGTTGGTCGAGGTAGAACCCGGTCTTGTGGCCGCCCGCCACATCGACCGCGAACCGGAAGCCCGCCTCGTTGGCCACCAGTTCGGGCGAGGGTGCGCTGCCGCGCAGCAGGCCCACCCGCGGTTGCAGACCCTCGCGCTCGCGCACCTCTGCGTCGCTGCGCTCGTAGACAGATTCCACGCCGGGTAGTGCGAACAGGGCGTCGGCCAGCACCTCGCGCCAGGCGTCGCCTCCGGCGGTGGTGAACTGGCACACGACCGTGTCGCCATATCGGTCGGCGACGAGGCCGGGAACGTCGTCGGCCTCGCTGAAGACCAGCCGTGCCGAATCGGTCCCGCCCGACAGCAGGTCACTGCGCCGATCGGCGGCAGCGCGCACGGCACCGGCCACGTGTGCCTCGTCGACCGTGACCGCGGGGTCGAACGTCCACATCCGCGCCCGGATCTGGGACTCGGGGCTGTACGCGGCGTACCCCAGCACCGTGCCGTCGGCCGAATGCACCGACACCGTGGCGCCGGGTGCCGGCGAGCCTTCGACCCGAGCGACTGCGCCGCTGAACACCCACGGGTGGCGACGCAGCAGCGAGCGGTCACGATCGGGACGCAACCACAGCGACGGGGTGGAACTCACGCCCCCACGGTAACGATCGGGATGGGGCGTCAGCGCAGCGACAGATCGGACGAACTGCCCGTGGTGTACATCCAACCCTCGGCCTGCATCTGGCGCTGCATGAGGTCGTCGATCTGACGGTGCAACGTCAGGTTCTCCTTGATGCACGCCTCGAGCGCCCCGACCATTGCGCCGACGCGCTCCTCGAGCGCCCCGAGCCGCGCCGCAGCGTCGATCGACAACGAGGTGCTGGGCACGACGGCCCGTGTGGTCGCACCATCGCCGCGGCCCACCACCTCGTCGCGCAGTTGCTCGACCAGGTTGGTGAGCCGGCGCTCCATGCGGTCGAGGTCGGCCCGGGCCTCGGCCCGTGCGGTGTCGACGTTCTGCTGGGCGATCGTCGCGTACGCGGCGCTCGCGGCGTATTGCGCCAACACCTTCTGCTCGACGGTCAGCATCCGCTCACGCAGCTCGCCCGCCACGGTGGCGACGGTCTCGGGTGCATCCGGATCGAAGAACGGCATTGCTGCCTCCTCGGTGTCCATCCACTTCCGTTCCTGCTTCTCGCTGCGCCGCAACATGTCGTGTACCGCCCTCGTGCCGGTGATCTTCCATGGGACGACTGCGTCGACCCGGATGAATCTTCGGCCAGTAGGGCGGTGCGCTTGAGGCCTTGAAAGATTTCTCGGATTTCTTCTCAAGGTCCGTTCGGGTGCCGCCGAAAGATGGGATGCGATCGTACGACGGACAGTCGGAACGACGTTCGGAACACACGGGAGGAACCCAATGAACAAGCACACCGCACAGGTCGCAGAGAAGAAGGACCGGGGCTTCACCCTCGTCGAGCTTCTCATCGTGATCGTCATCCTCGGCATCCTGGCCACCGTCACCGTGTTCGCCGTCCGCGGCATCACCGACCAGGGCAAGACTTCGGCCTGTGCCGCCGACCTGAAGACGAATGAGGTCGCAATCGAGACCTACTACGCCAAGTTTGGCACGTTGAATGCTCCCAGCACCTCCG
>JBJTXX010000132.1:0-2172 GCA_046082485.1 Actinomycetota bacterium | reverse complement strand
CTGGGTGGAACCCGACCTGCGACCGCTGCCTTGGTAGCCCTCGACCGAGTGGAGAGCCCCGTGAACCATCGACTCGTGATCGACACCGACATCGGCACCGACGTCGACGACCTGTGGACGCTCGCCATGCTGCCCGGCCTGCCGGGCATCGAGCTCGCGGCCGTCACGCTCGTCTACGGCAACACCGATGTGCGGGCACGGTTGGCTGCGCTGGCGTTGCGGTCGATGGGCATCGAGGCACCGGTGCACCGTGGCCGTGAGCAGCCGCTCAGTGGCAAGGCGGTGGTGTGGGGTGGGCACGAAGGTGTCGGTGTGCCGGGCATCGCCGACGCCGTCCACGACCCCGGTGACGCGGTCGACGTGCTGACCCGGCTGGCCGCCGCAGCACCCGGTTCGCTCGACGTGCTGGCGATCGGCCCGCTCACGAACATCGCCACGGCCATCGTGCGCGACCCGATGTTCGCACGCAACGTGCGACGTCTCTACGTGATGGGCGGCGAGTTCCAGTTGGGCTGGCCCGAGCACAACTTCGCCTGCGACGTGACGGCGACCGGCATCGTGCTGAGCTCGGGCGCCGCGATCACCATCGTGCCGCTCGACCAGACCCTGCGGGTGGCGGTCGATGAACGTGACGTGGAACGCATCGCCGCCGTGCACCCCATCGGGCCGTTGATGGCGGATCAAGCACGGCGTTTCTGGCAGTGGCTCAGCGGCCTGCGGGAGGGCCTACCGAACGACCGCAGTTGGGCGCACGACCCACTGACGCTGCTGGCCGTCGCCCAGCCCCAGTGGCTCACCTGCGCGCGGATGGCCGTGCAGGTGCACGACGACGGCAGGGTGACCGGCACCCCCGACCCGCTGTCACCCATCGAGGTGGTCACCGACCTCGACCCGGTCGGTGCCCACGCGGCGTTCATGCGGTCCCTCGGCTGCTCCACCTGACCGGCGCTCCGCAGCGAACTCCGCAGGGTCGTCGGCATAGAGTCGACTTCGTGCGCATTGTTCTCGAATCCGACAAGTGCCAGGGCCACAACCGTTGCTACGCCCTCGCCCCCGAACTCTTCGACGTCGACGACTACGGCCAGTCCGTGTTGCTGATCGACGGCGACATCCCCGACGAACTCGTCGACAAGGCCCGCCTCGCTGCGGCCAACTGCCCCGAATTCGCCATCAAGGTCGTGGAGCACTGACATGACAGACACCGCAGCACCCCGTCCCGGCTATGTGCCGCCCGTCTTCGGCGACACGCCCGAGGGGACCCACGTGTGGCAGCGCGTGCCCTACAACCCCGATGACTACGGCCCGGTGGCCGACTTCGCCACCGACTTCGACCACGCCGACCCGGCCTACAACCCGTCGGCGCCCGAGGTGTGGAAGTCGCTGCGCGAGGGCGGTTGCCCCGTGGCCCATTCCGACCGCTACGGCGGCATGTGGGTGCCCCTCACCCACGAGACCGTGCACGAGGTGGCCTACGACACCGAGCACTTCACCAGCCGTTCGGTGGTGGTCAGCGTCGGCCGCCCCGGCGACCTGTCGCTGCCCGCGCCCATCGGCGGTGCCCCGCCCATCACCAGCGACCCGCCGTTCCACGGCGTCGCCCGGCGCCTGCTGCTGCCGGCGTTCGCGCCAAAGAAGATCGAGCCGTGGGAGCCCGAGGTACGTCGGCTGTGCAACGACCTGCTCGACCGCATTGGTGAGGTCACGCCGGGCGAGACCATCATCGACGCCGCCGTGCAGTACGCGCAGCACATCCCGGTGAACGTGATCGGCCGCATGCTCGGTTTCCCCGAGAAGGACGAAGACCTGTTCCGCCGGTTCGTGCACGACACGCTCGAGCGCATCGCCGAGGAACCGGGCACCGTCGACGGTCGTGACGAACTGGGCCAGTACATCCTCGCCCAGATCGACGACCACCGCGAGAACCCGCGCGACGACCTCACGTCGTTCCTGATGGGTGTGGAACTCGACGGCCAGCCGGTGAGCGACGACATCGTGGGCGGCATGATCGTGCTGCTGCTGATCGCCGGCATCGACACCACGTGGTCGGCCATCGGCTCGTCGCTGTGGCACCTCGCCCAGCACCCCGAGGACCACCAGCGTCTGCTCGACGACCCCGAGGTGATGACGTTCGCGCTCGAGGAGTTCCTGCGGCACTACGCGCCCGTCACCATG
>JBJTXX010000131.1:0-13191 GCA_046082485.1 Actinomycetota bacterium | reverse complement strand
CCTGCGCAGCGCGGTGTTCGCCGGCGCCGTGGCGGGTGCCGTGGTCGGACAACTCGCGGGCCGCCGTCTGCCCGGCTCGTTGCTGGCATGGGCCTCGGGCGGTGCGCTCTTCGGCGCCACCGTCGCCTTCGGCTGGATGGGCCTCGGGTTGCTGGCGCACACCTTGCGCGTGCCGCGCTGGGCGGCCACCTGCGGCGGCCTCGCGGTGCTCGCCTGGCAGGGCGCCGCAGTGGCGTGGCCCCGGGTTCCCGGGCCGCTCGACACCGTCGGCAGCCTCGGCCTGTGGGGCTGGCGGCAGCAGGCCATCGATCTCGTGCCGGTGGCTCTCGCCGTGGCCTCGGTGGTTGCTGGGTTCGCGCTGCTGCGGGGCATCTCGCTCGACGCACTGGCACGGCGCAGCTCGCTGGTGGCTCAGCTGCGGTTCGCCGTCACCGTGCAGGACCTTCGCACGGTAGTGTTGCTGCGCCGCCAACTGAACCAAGAGCATTCGCGTCGCCGCCCGTACCTGCGGCTGCGCGCCAACGGTGGCTCGTCGTCGTTCACCCGTCACGTCTGGCGACGCGGCTGGCACGGCCTGTTGCGCTTCCCTGTCACGCGCCTGGTGCGCATGGCCGCCCTCGCCGCCGGCATGGGCGTGCTGCAGGCCGCCACCGTGCGCGGCACCACCCCGGCGTTCATCGGCACGGCGGTGCTGGGGTTCGTGCTGGGGCTGGAGGCCATGGAGCCTCTGTCGCAGGAGATCGACCAACCCGATCGCGCCGACGCCCTGCCCGTGCCCCGGGGCGAGCTGTTGTTCCGCCACCTGTTCGCCCCGGCCGTGTTGTTGGTGCCGTTCGCCGTGGTGGCCGGCGTCGCAGCGTTCCTCACCCTCGGGGCGCACCCCGATGCATTGGCGCCCGTCGCCGTGCTGGCGCTTCCGACGGTGTGGTCGGGGTGCTTGGGTGGCGTGATCAGCATCGTGCGCGACGCCCCCGACCCCACGGGCGGCTCCAGCCAGCAGGCGTTCATGCCGCCCGAGATGGTGGGCTTCAGCAGCGCCATCCGGCTGCTCTGGCCGATCATCGTCGCCAGCCTCGCCACCTGCACTGCGTTGCTGCCGCGTCTCGCGCTGCAGCGCGGTGACTCGCTGGTCGGTGCCGCGGTGCGTGGCGCCGTGGGTTGCCTGCTGCTCACCGGCGTGGTGGCGTACTGGGTGCGCGTGCGCGACAAGGTGCGCGCCTCGGTGGCCCGGTTCATGGAGGAAGGCCGTCAGCAGACGGCCGCACAAAGGAGGTCGGCATGACCGCCGCACTCGTCGCCCGAGGCCTGCACAAGGATTACGGCGACCGACCCGCACTGGAACCGCTCGACCTGCAGGTGCCGCAGGGCCAGCACCTCGCGCTGGTCGGGCACAACGGCAGTGGCAAGACCACGTTCCTGCGGATGGCCGCGGGACTGCTCGATCCCAGCGGCGGCGAGGTGCTGGTGATGGGGCATCCGCAGGGCAGCATCGAGGCGCGCCGTGCGCTCAGCTGGCTGTCCGACACCCCCACGTTCTACGACGACCTGTCGCTGTGGGAGCACCTCGAGTACGTGGCGCGACTGCACGGTGCCGACGAGTGGCAGGCCCACGCCGAATCGCTGCTCGAGCGGCTCGGCATCGCCCACCGACGCGACGACATCCCCACCACGTTCAGCCGTGGTCTGCGCCAGAAGGCGGCGATCGCGCTGGGCATGGTGCGACCGTTCCGGCTGCTGCTGGTCGACGAGCCGTTCGTCGGTCTCGACCAGGCAGGCAAGACGACCTTGCTCGAACTGCTCGACGAATCGGCAGCGGCGGGCGCGACGCTCGTGGTGGCGACGCACGAGCTGGCGTTCGTGAACCGGGTGCAACGTCTGCTGGCGCTGCGTGACGGCAGCCTCGTCTACGACGGCAGCCCCGGCGACGTCGACGTGAACGCTCTCGTGCTGCCCGCCTGAACCGACGCCTTGACGAGCGCGATAGCCTCGCCGCCATGCAGGAATTCGCCTCCGTCTCCGCATCGTCCTACGACCCCGCTGCGCTCGTGGCCAAACTGAACGAAAGGGCCGCCGAGGGCTGGTCGGTGGTCGCCATCGTCCCCACGGGCGGTGACGTCACGGCATTCCTCAGCCGCGGCGGTGCTGCGGCCGCCGAGGCCGGTGCGGCCGTCGCAGCCCCGGTCGTCGTCGCCGAGCCCGAGCCCGTCGTCGTCGCCGAGGTCGTGGCCCCCGAGCCCGCACCCGCGGTGGCCGAGCCGGCCGGTTGGGCCGTTGCGCCCGAGCCCGAGCCCGCCCCGGTCGACCCCACGCCGGCCGCCACGTACCAGCCGGTCGACCCCACGCCGTCGTACACCTACCAGCCGGCTCCGGCCCCGCAGCCTGCCTACACGCCCACGCCGGCCGTGCCCGCAGGGTGGTACGCCGATCCCGCCGGTCGCTTCGAACTGCGCTACTGGGACGGCGGCCAGTGGACCGAGCACGTGTCGCGCGCCGGCCAGCAGTTCACCGACCCGCCCGTCGCCTGATGCCGCGGCCGTGACAACGGCCACTCACTGACACAGGTCCCTAGGCCGCCCCCGTCATCGGTGGGTAGCCTCGGCACATGCGCGCCACGTCCATCGGCCACGCCGGAATCCTCGTCGACACGGTCGACGGATCCATCGTGTGCGACCCGTGGTTCCTGCCGCAGTTCCACGGCTCGTGGTTCGTGTTCCCTCGCAACGACCAGCTGTCGGCCGAGTTGATGCACCGCATCTGCAACCCGACCTACCTCTACGTGTCGCACATCCACGCCGACCACCTCGACGAGGGTTGGTTGGTCGAGCACATGAACAAGGACACCACGGTGCTGGTGCCCGGGTATCCCACGCGGGAACTCGAGCGCATCCTGCGCGGCCTCGGTTTCCACAACATCGTGCGCACCGTCGACGGACAGGAGATCGCGCTCGGCCCCGACCTGCGCATCGCCATCCACACCGAGACCAGCATCACCGACGGGCCCGGTGGTGATTCGGCGATGGTGATCTCCGACGGCACCGGCCGTCTGGTGAACCAGAACGACTGCCGCACGAACGACCTCGCTGCCCTGCGGAACCATGGGCCGGTCGACCTGCACTGGCTGCAGTACAGCGGCGCAATCTGGTACCCGATGGTGTACCAGGAGTCGCCGGAGCGCATGCGCGAACTGGTCGACGCGAAGGTCGACAGCCAGTTCTCGCGGGCGATGCGCTACGTGGAGTCGATCGATGCGCGGGCCGTGGTGCCCAGCGCCGGCCCGCCAGCGTTCCTCGACCCCGAACTGTTCCAGCTCAACGTCATCGAGGGCGACGAGCTCAGCATCTTCCCCGACCAGCGCAGCTTCATGGCCATGCTCGAGCACGCTGGTCGCCGCGGCGTCCTCGCCGTACCGGGCACCGAGATCGAGTTCGGCGGCTCGGGCGACATCACGGTCACCCACCCGATGCCGCAGGAGCAGGTCGACCACATCTTCACCCACAAGCGCGAGTACCTGCAGCACTACCAAGCCGACTGGCTGCCGTGGCTGCAGCAGATGAAGGCCGGCTGGCATGCTCCGACACCCGACCTGCTGCAGACCGTGAAGGCATGGTTCGAGCCGCTGATGGCGATGGCGCCCACGGTCTGCGCGGCCATCGACGACATCGTCGTGCTGCACGCCGGAGACCTGCCGATCGCGCTCGATTTCCGCGCCCGCGAGGTGCGGCAATGGAACGGCGAGCCGCACGGGTTCTGGTTCCGGGTGCAACGCGAATTGGTCGAGACCGTGGTGGCCCAACGTGCCAACGACTGGAGCAACTCGCTGTTCCTGTCGTGCCGGTTCAGCGCGTGGCGCAAGGGTCAGTACAACGAGTACGTCTACAACTTCCTGAAGAGCCTCGATGTCGAGCGCATGCGGCGCACCGAGTCAGAGGCGGTGCGCAAGCGCGAACCCGACCGGGAGGGCATGGCCGCGCAGGACATCCGCATCGGCGACTGGATGGTGCAGCGGGCGTGCCCTCATCGCCAGGCCGACCTCTCGGTGTTCGGCGAGATCGACGGCGACGAGTTGGTCTGCACCCTGCACGGCTGGCGGTTCGACCTCGCCACCGGCCACTGCCGCAACGCCGCCGACCGCCCCCTCCGCGTCCGCCCCGCCCCTCCGCGAACTTGAGTTCCTCGGGACAGGCCTGCGCGAACTCAAGTTCCTCGGGACAGGCGGTAGGCGAGGTGGTGGGTGCCGGCCGGGATGCGGTACCGCGGCAGCACGTCGGGTCCGCAGCTGGCGGTGCCGAGCCCACGATGGGCGACGTCGAGGTGCACCACCAGGTTCGGTGACGACTGCAGCTCGGTGGCGGTGGAGGCCGCGTACAGCTGGGCGGCCGTGTGCCGCGTGGCCGAGAAGTGCAGGGCGCCGGGCTGTAGCACGTCGATGCGCAGCACTTGGTGCGTGTCGGGATCGATCAGTTCGATCCAGCGGCAGTCGGTGCGCAGGCCGAACTCCTGCGGCACGAGGTACGGCATCGAGTCAGGTGCCTGCTGCCACACACCGAGCATGGCGCTGCGGTTCCGGTCGGGGTAGTTCTCGTGCGGGCCACGGCCGTACCAGCGGATCTGCGAGAACCGTGCTGGCACCTCGAACGACACGCCGATGCGTGGCAGGTCGGCGAGTGCATCGGGCACCTCGATCGTGTGCCGGTACTCCCGTCCGTCGGGCGTGTCGGTGACGGTGGACCGGTGCCGGACGAGTTCGTCGGCCGGCCGGTGGTCGAGCCCGGCCTGCAACCACGCCGTCAGCGCCGGTCCGCCGACCTTGATGCGTTCCCGGAGGTCGGGCAGCAACTTGAAGCCGTCGTTGTCGGTGGCCGCTCGCCACAGTGACAGTTCCGGCCCGCGCACCAGCAGCCCCTGCACCCCCTCCCTGCCGGAAGATGTCGCGCCCTTTTCGACGGAATCCGCCGACCTCGCGACGTCCTCGCTGGAAGGGGGGGCGAGGGGGGGCTGGTGCTGGGGCCGGGACTGGGGGGTGCGGGTGCGGCGGGGGGAGGGCAGGGGGACGGCATCCCAGGCAGCGAGGTGACCGGCCGGTGCCCAAGCGGTGTCGCGGCGGGTGAACCAGCGGACGGTGAGCTGTGCCTCGCCCTCGTGCGGACCGGTCGGGCACGGCAGTGGCAGGTCGAGGTGCGAGTGCGGCGCCACGTCGGGAATCCGCCACGACCCCCTGCGCGCGACGCGCCCGTCGAACGACAACTCCCACTCGGCACGCAGCCAGGTGAGGCCCGTGAACGACTGGCGGTTGGCGACCCGCACGGTGCCCGAGCGGCGCCCGGCAGCGACGGTGACCGGCCGGTGCACCCAGGCCACCTCTCGCATGGCCGGATGCGGCTCGCCCCAACTGCCCACCAGACCGTCGGCCACGAAGTTGCCGTCGTGCGGTGAGTCACCGAACTGGCCGCCGTAGGCCAGACGGGTGGTGCCGTCGGGCAGGCGCTGCACGATGCCGTGGTCCTTCCACTCCCAGATGAACCCACCCTGCAGGCCGGATGTGGACGTGATGACGTCCCAGTAGTCGGCCAGCGACCCGTTGCTGTTGCCCATCGCGTGGCTGTATTCGCACAGGATGAGCGGCCGGGTGCCCCACCCCGCCTCGCCGTAGAGACGGATGGCATCGATGGGCGCGTACATCGGGCACACGATGTCGCTGGCGTTCAGACCACCATCGACCCACCCTGCGTGGAAGACTGCGCCCTCGTAGTGCAACGGCCGCGACGGATCGACCCGTCGGATCCAGCCGGCGAGTGCATCGTGGTGCGAGCCGTAGCCGCTCTCGTTACCGAGGCTCCACAGGATGATGCTGGGGTGGTTGCGATCGCGCTCTACCATCCGCGAGCCACGTGCCAGCCACGTTCCAAGCCAACGGGAGTCCTCGCAGAGGCTGGTGTTGTAGGCGTGGCTCTCGATGTTCGCCTCGTCGACGACGTACATGCCCAACTCGTCGCAGAGGTCGAGGAACCTGGTGTCGTTCGGGTAGTGCGACGTGCGCACGGCGGTGATGTTGTGGCGCTTCATCGTGATGATGTCGGCGCGCATGTCGTCGGCTGTCACGGCCTTGCCGCGCACGGGGTGGTGGTCGTGGCGGTTCACGCCGAACACCCAGATCGGTTGCCCGTTCACCAGCAACTGCCGGTCGCGCACCTCGACGTGCCGGAACCCGACCATCTGGTGCGTACGTTCGAGCACGTCGCCCGACGTATCGAGCAACTCGACGTCGACGCGGTACCGGTGTGGCGCCTCGGCACTCCACGCCCGCACCTTCGGCACGGCGAGTTCGCAGCGGGCCACGTGGCCCTCGAACACGTACGCGGCGTGATGCGCATGCGGCACCTTCGCCTCGATGGCCCGGCCGACTCGTCGGCCGCCGGCATCGGAGACACTCACGCGCACGCGGTGACCACGAGCCGGTTCGCCCGTGAACCCGACGCGAGTGTCGACCCGCAGTCGGCCGACACCCTGCGCGAGGTCGAGGTCGGCAGCGCAGACCACGTCGGCGATGTGCACCGGTGTGCGGGCCTCGATCCACACCGAACGGTGCAGACCCGCCATCCACCATTGGTCTTGGTCCTCGACATAGCTCTGCGCGCTGTAGCGCACGACCACGATCGCCAGATGGTTCGTTCCTGACACCACGGCGTCGGTGATGTCGTACTCACTGGGCAGCCGACTGTCGGTGCCGTAGCCCACGAACCGGTCGTTCAGGTAGACGGCATGCACGCTCTCGGCCCCGCCGAGGTGCAGCACCACCCGGTGACGCTTCCAGCCCCTGCCGGTGGTGAAGGTGCGGCGGTACACGCCGGTCGGGTTGTGAGCCGGCAGTGCGGGCGGTGGCCCGGGGAACGGCATCTGCACGTTCGTGTAGTGCGGGTGGTCGCCCACGTCCTGCACCGTCCAGTTGCCGGGCACGGCGATGGTGCGGCCCGTGGTGGGGGTGACCCCGGTGACCGCGGCCGTCGGCACCTCGTCGGGCGAGGCGAACAACTCGAACCGCCACTCGCCGTCGAGCGACCGTCGGGCATCATCGCCGAGCGGCAGGGGCACGTGCATCGGCGATCGTCCGATCGACGTGACCTCCGGGTCGGCCCACGGCCGCACCTCGCCCAGTGCGGGCAGCACTAGGTGTTCCCGTGCACCCAGATGGTGGTGCCCATGGGCACCAGACCGGAATCCCAGATGAAGTCCATCGCCATCGTGCTGAGGCGCACACAGCCGTGCGAGGCGGGATAGTTCGGCACGCTCGTCATGCCGTGGATCGCCACGCCGCCCTTGAAGTACTTGGGTCGGTAGATCTTGCCGAGATCACCGTCCCACCATCCGTCGGGGCGCTCGCGGTTCACTCGCCACATGCCGTTCGGCGTGATGGCATCGCCCTTCTCGATCTTCGTCGGGTCCTTCTTGTTCACGGCCTCGTAGGCGATGCCACTGCCGGTGGAGGTGTTCATCGTCCAGAGGGTCTTGCCGTCGACGACGATGAACAGCAACTGCTTGGCCTTGTCGACCTCGACGAGCGTGCCGACGTTCGTGCGGCCCCGGGCCCGTTCGGGCACTGCCCTGAGGTAGGCGGCGGTGTTGGGGTCGACCTTGCCGGTGGCCTTCAGGCCGAGGTACTTCTGGAAGGCCATCACGGCCTGGGTCGTGGCGAAGCCGTACTTGCCGTCGGTGCCGCCGGTCCAGAACCCCAGCTCCTCCAGCCGCAGTTGCACCACCTGGGTGTCGGGCCCGCTGCTGCTGCCGATCGCCTTGATCTCGCCGGGGAACTCCCCCACGGTCTCGACGTTGGATGGCAGCGTGATGATCGGCTGCAACGTGGTGGTGGGGGCGGCCACGGTGGTGGGAGCAGCCACGGTGGTGGGAGCAGCCGCCGTGGCGGGCGCGGTGGTGGCCGGAGCCGTGGTGCTCACAGTGGTGGCGGGCGCCGTGCCCTGGCCGATCGACTCGGTGGAGCAGGCAGCGCCGAACATGGCGAGCGGCAGCAGTGGAGCGAGCAGGAGGAGGTGGCGGTGCGTCATGGAGGGGCGCGAGGGGTCGGTGGGGCGGCTGACCGACGAAAGAGTACCCCTGCCGCGCGCTAGAAGGACGGCAGCTCGAACCAGATCGTCAGGCCGTACTTCACGCCGCTGCGCAGCGGTGTCGCCTGGTGCGGGTGGGTGACGAGCGACGGCCACATGAGCAGTTCGCCGACCGCCAGCGACGTGTTGTCGACACCCTGCCGCGGGAAGTCGAGCACGGCCCCCACGTATCCCTCGTTCAGCTTCGCCGACGCACTGACCTGGGCAACGTCGTGGTGGATTCGCAGGTGCTCCTGTTCGCCCATTGCGTACCGGATGACGAACACGTCGCGCACCCCGTGGTAGTCGATGAACGGCCACTCCTGTTGCAGTTGCGGCCAGATGCGCACGCCGAGATCCACCTCGACCGCCTCGAACAGGCGCGGGCTGATGACCGCCAGCGACACCTCGTGGCCGGGCACGGGGTCGTCGGGCTGTGGCTCGAACGCACCCACCGCCTCAGCGGCCCGGATGACGGTGCTGCAGAAGGTGGGTGTCCAGAACGGCACGGCGTAGAGCTCGTTGCCGATCTCCCTCAGGCCCTCCCGATCGTCGACCGCACCGCGGTAGCCGAGGATCTGCTGCAGGTCGTCGGGGGCGTCGTCGCTCACGGCTGCGATCGTGTCAGAGATCGTCGGCGTCCAGCGACCATGGCCGCCGGGGAATGCCGTCGACGCGGAACCGTGACAGCAGGTCGATCGCGGTCACCTCGTCGCCCCGTCCGCACAGGCCGAGGCTCTCGCCCAGTCGGGCGAGCACCCGGCCCGGGCCCACACCCCGTGCGGCGAGGTCGGCGAGGGTGACCGCGCCGTGGCGTTTCGCCAACCTCGCGCCGTCGGGTGCGAGCACGAGGGGCACGTGCGCGTAGATGGGTTCGGGCAGGCCGAGCAGTTGCTGCAGCAGTCGCTGCCGCGGCGTGCTGCTGAGCAGGTCGTCGCCGCGCAGCACGTGCGTCACGCCCTGCGCCGCATCGTCGACCACGACGGCAAGGTTGTACGCGGGCACGCCGTCGGCCCGTTGCAGCACCACGTCGTCGACGCCGCCCTCGTGCACGCCGGCCACGAGGTCGTGTACCGTGAAGCGCTCGCCGTCGGTTCGCAGCCGCAACGCGGGTTGCCTCCCCTCGGCGAGAAGGCCGTCGCGGCGCCGTCGGTCGAGCGTTCGGCAGGTGCCCGGGTAGGCGCCGTCGGGCAGGTCGCCGTGCGGTGCCTGTGCCGCCTCGCGGATCTCGCGTCGCGTGCAGAAGCACTCGTACACGCGGCCCTGTGCACGCAGATCTGCGATGGCCGTGCGGTACAGGTCGAATCGTTCGCTCTGTCGCACCACCTTGCCGACGGGCAGCATGCCCAGCGAGGCCAGCGCCGCCAGTTGGTCGGCCTCGTGCTGCACGGACGACGTCACCCTGTCGAGGTCCTCCATCCGCACCAGCCACTCGCCACCGGCCGCCCTCGCCTGCAGCCACGACAGCAGCGCGGTGCGCAGGTTGCCGAGGTGCAGCGCACCGGTGGGAGAGGGGGCGAAGCGGCCGCGCATCGCCACAAGTATCCCCGCTCGGATCCCTCACGATCTCGTTAAGTTCGGCCCGCTGCGTGCCGATGAACGGATGCGCCACCGGAGCAGTCCCGGGGTGCCACGTGGAGGGAGTGTCTCGGGATGTCAGCGCAGCAGGTCGGACAGGTCGACGCGGCGTACGTGCGCGAGCGTGCCCTCGACTCGGTGGTGGCGAATCTCGCGCCGGCCCCGTTCCTGATGCTGCCGTTCGTGGTGCTCATCAGCACGCTGTTGCGCACCGAGACCTCGTCGCAGCGCATCGGTTGGTGGCTCATCGTCGCCGTCGTCGCCACGCTCACGGGAATGCTGGCGCTGCACCGTTACCGCACGCAACGCGAGGCCGGTGTCACCGCTGTCACCCGCGGGTTGGTGACGGCGTCGTTCGTGGCCATCGGCTCGGTCTTCGGCCTGTGCCCGTGGGTGGGCGCCGACAGCCGACTGTCGGTGGTGTTGCTGTACGTCATCTTCCCCGCGACGGCGAGCGCTGTCGGGTGCATCGTTGCGGCTGGCCGGCGCGACATGTACCTGGCCTTCCTCATTCCGCTCGTCGGCCTCAGCGCGGGCTCGCTGGCCCTCAGCGACAGCAGCCACCTGCGCGGCCTGGCCGCACTGTCGGTCTTCTACGGCGCAGGACTGCTGGTGCTGCACCACGTGGTGAGCCGGAGCGTGCTCGATGCCATCCGGCT
This sequence comes from Actinomycetota bacterium, assembly GCA_046082485.1. Taxonomy (GTDB): domain Bacteria; phylum Actinomycetota; class Acidimicrobiia; order Acidimicrobiales; family Ilumatobacteraceae; genus UBA668. The sequence goes on along the minus strand of JBJTXX010000131.1, from coordinate 2,858 downwards.
GCAGTGGCACAGCGAACAGCTGCTGGTCGATCTCGAGCACGAACGGCAGGAACTCACGTCCGTGAACGAGGAACTCGAGACGACGAACCTGCGCCTCACCCATCAGGCCACGCACGACCCGTTGACCGGGCTGTTCAACCGCCGGGGCACGCTCGAGTTCATCGAGCGCGTGCTCATCACGGTCAGTGACTCTCGTCCGGTGGGCCTGCTGTTCCTCGACCTCGACCGCTTCAAGGCGGTGAACGATGCGCTCGGCCACCGTGGCGGTGACCGCTTCATCACGATCATCGCCGACCGTCTGCTGCGCAGCCTCGAGCCCGGTTCGGTGGCGGGCCGGATGGGCGGTGACGAGTTCGTGGTGGTCATCCCGGGCGCCGACATGACGGGTGCGGCGGCGGCTGCCGATCGATTGGTGGGCGTGCTGGCCCAGCCGGTGTACGCGGAGGGTCGCGAGATGCCGTCATCGGTGAGCATCGGTGTGGCGGCTGCGCCCGGACACGGCGCGACGTCCAGGGAACTGTTGCGTCACGCCAACGCCGCGCTCTATCGGGCCAAGGCGCGAGGGCGAAACCGGGTGGAGTTGTTCGACCTCTCGATGCAGCAGGAACTGGTGCATCGCCTCGAGGCCGAGGCTGCGCTGCGACGTGCGGTGGAGGACGGCGAGATCGTCGCGTTCTTCCAGCCGGAGATCGATGCCACCACCGGCCATCTCGTCGGTGCCGAACTGTTGGCCCGTTGGATCCGTCGCGATGGCCAGGTGGTGCCGGCGAACGAGTTCCTCGAGGTGGCACAGTCGGCCGCCCTGCTCGACCGGATCACCGAACGGGTGATCAGCCACGCCCGTCCGCACATGCGCCGCCTTGCGTTGCTGGGACTGCCGAGGGATTTCCGCTTCCGCGTCAACCTCGCGTCGGAACGGGCCGAGCACCGCTGGCACTCGAACCTCGTGGAGTGGTTGCTGCAGGATCTCGATCCACGGATCGTCACCGTGGACGTGCACGAGTCGGCGGTCAGCGGCGACCTTGCCGGGGCGGTCGCGAACCTTGCGGGCTTCCGCGCCCGCGGCGGCCATGTGTGCCTCGACGACTTCGCCCGGGGTGTTTCGTCGCTCAGCCTGTTGCGACGCCTCCCGCTCGACGAGGTGCGCATCGATCGACTGGCCATCGACACGATCGGCTCGCATCCCCACGACCGGGCGATCGTGCGCTCGATCATCGCCCTCGTGCGCGAGATCGGACTGTCGGTCACGGCCGACGGGGTCGAGACTGGTGCCCAGGCGGATGCCCTCATCGCCCTCGGTTGCGTGAACCATCAGGGTCACCTCTATTCGCCGGCCCTGCCCGCCCGCGAGTTCGAGGACTTCCTGTTGGCGAGGATGGCCGAACGGTTCGCCCAGACCTTCTCGCCGCCGCCGACATGGGGCACCGAGGAACTGGCATAGTGACAGTGAGCACCGATCAGGAGGTGAGCATGTTGTGCCCTTCGTGCGCAACGCGCGCAGGGGATGGTCACACGACCTGCCCGTCGTGTGGCGCGTCGCTGTTCGGTAGTGCTGCCGGCTCGTGGGCGCCTCCTGCCGCGCGAGCTCGTGTGGATGCCCTTCCACCCCCGGTGTCGCTCGGTCGTGCGGACCTCGAATGGGTGACGGCGCCGATCTCTTGGGATGTGCCAGCGCCCACGAGCACCCTGGTCTGGGACACCGGTCGGCTGCCGGTGGTGCCGGTGCAGCAGACCGACCGGCACCCGACCGTTCCGCTGCCGCGGCGGTCGGCGGCCGTGATGCTGTTCGTGTTGTCGGTGTTGGCTGCGGCGGGCGCCGTGCTGGCCTCGTTCTCGCCGATCGTTCGCTACCGCGTGTCGGGCGACCTCACGAGCTCGCTCACCATGCGCGCCAACGACTTCGCCTCGAACTCGCTCGTCGGGCTGCTGATCGCCGCCGCGCTGCTGGTGGTCGGCGCGGCTGGCGCCCTCTCGGGGCGCCGCAGCGGCGCGGGACTGGTGGCTGGTGCGGGAATGGCAGCGTCTGCGCTGTCGATCTGGACGATCGCCCAGGCGCTTGCGTTCATCGACACGTTGCGGGTCGGGTTGCGCGGGTCGGGCCTCGGCTACCGGCTCGTGTCGACGTACGACCTCGGCCTGTGGTCTGCGGTGGCAGTGGCGGCGCTCGGGGTGGTGCTGTTCCTCATGGCGCTCGCGTGGTCGCGCGATTCCGGCCGGCGACGGGTGCATCCCGGTATCGCGGTGCTCGGATCGTTCGCCACCCTCGTGCTGGTGGCCGGCCCGATGATTCCCACCGGGGGTTCGTCGTTCGCCGACAACTTCACCGGTGAGCAGCCGGTGGCTGCGATCCGGTTTGCGAAGGCCTTCGTCTTCTACCTCACCGGCATCGACCACCAGGCCCAGCCACCGGTCACCTTCATCATGCGGCTCGCCGCCGTGTTGCTGTTGGCAGTGGTGGGTCTGGTGGCGTTCCTCCGCGGCACCCGCTGGGGTCTGGCAGCGGTGTTCGCCACGACCGCGGTCACCGCGTGGGTGTGGGCCACGGCGATCTTCACCGCGGGTGACCGACCCTTCGGCCCGGTGGGTGGCAACCCGGGCAGCACCGGTTTCGAGCCGCACGCCGTCACCACGGTGGGCCTGTTGATGACGGTGCTGGCGATGGTGCTGGCTGCGGTGTCGTTCCGCGTCACCCGCAACGACTGATCGCGCGCCGTCAGTGCGGTGTGGGGTTCGATGCCCTGCGCACTGCGTCGGCAGCCACGGCGTGGGCGTGCTGCACGGCCTGCACCGGTGTGCGGCCCTCGGCCAGGGCCAGCAGCAACCCGGCAGCGAAGGCATCGCCCGCGCCGGTGGTGTCG
>JBJTXX010000130.1:0-10784 GCA_046082485.1 Actinomycetota bacterium | reverse complement strand
TGGTCCTTGGCGATGCGGTGGATGGTGTGGCCCTCGGGCATGACGGCGAGGGTACGGTGAGAGGGCCGTGAAGCTCCACCTGAACGACGAGGAACTTGCCACCTGCGTGGGCTGCGGGCTGTGCCTGCCGCACTGCCCGACGTTCCGGGTGACGGGCGAGGAAGCGCTGTCGCCCCGTGGGCGCATCGCTGCCATCCGCGACGTGCACCTGCACGACGCGCCCGTCACGCAGCAGTTCGTCAACTTCATGTCGACCTGTGTGCAGTGTCGAGGATGCGAACCGGCGTGCCCGTCGGGTGTGCCCTACGGCCACCTGCAGGAGGGTGTGCGCGAGTCGCTGGCCGAGGCGCGAGACATCACCCCGCGCTGGCAGCGAGCGGCCTATGCGGTGCTGCCCAGGCACCGGCTGTTACTGGCCGGCTCGACGCTGCTGACCGTCGCCCAGCGTCTGCATCTGGTGCCGCGCCGGGCGGGCCTTCCCCGTCTGCCGTTGCGCCGTCCGGCGGCCGTGCGCACCACCGGCAACGACGTGTGGCTCTACACCGGGTGCGTGATGGATGCGTGGTTGCGCACCACACACGTGAATACGGCCAAGGTGCTCGACCACCTCGGCATCACCTACCGCACGCCCGGTTCCGGTGGCGGGTGCTGTGGGGCGCTGCACACCCACGCCGGCCTCACCGAAGCGTCGCAGCGTCTGGCGCTCGACGTGGTGCTGTCGATGACGGGTGATGCGCCGATCGTGGTGAACTCCGCCGGCTGCGGCGCCGCGCTGAAGGACTACGGCCATCTGCTGGGCACGCCCGAGGCGGCGGCGTTCAGCGCACGGGTGCTCGACGTGCACGAGTTCGTGGCGCAGCACGCCGACCGCCTGCGGCCCCGCGCCCGGGTGGGCCGTGTGGTGGTGCAGGACCCTTGCCACCTGCGTCACGTGCAGAAGGCACACCTCGCGGTGCGCACCGTGTTGGCGCCCGTTGCTGACCTGGTGGAACTCGACGACGACGGCATGTGCTGCGGCGCAGGCGGTGCCTACTCCGCGCTCGAGCCCGCGCTGGCCGCGCAGATCCGTGATCGCAAGGTGGCGGCCATCACCCGGGCCGGCGGGGGAGTGGTTGCCAGCGCAAACCCCGGTTGCGCCATGCACCTCGCGGCCGCGGGCCTCACCGTTCGCCACCCCATCGACATCCTGGCGGAGGCACTGTGAACGGCAACTACGACCACCTCGCCGATCGGCTCGACGCCGTGGTGGCCGACCTCGACGAGGTGATGTTCGACCAGTTGCGCGAAGCCGCTGCAGCGAAGGCAGGGCGGCCCGCCGACGACAAGCGGCTCACGCAGGCACGTCGGGCCATCGAGAAGGCCAGTCGCCTGCTGCGCGGCGACAGCGACGACGACTGAACCGTCGTCCATCACCTACTGCGGTGCGGCGCCCCAGTCGCTGAGGCTGAACGAACAGACGCTCTGCAGGCCCACCCCACGCAGGTCGACCGTCACGGGGGTGACCCCGCGCACCGACATGTGCAGCGCCAGCACCTCGATGGGTTGCTCGACGACCGTGCCATAGAGACACGCGCTGGTGGTCGACGCCACGATGCCCACGCGGTCACCCGGGCGCAGCACGTGCGACTGCAGAGGCGGCAGACTCGGCTGGTCGAGGCCGCTGACGTTCGACAGCGGGATGGGAATGCCGTCCACGTAGTTCTCCACCCGGCGCACCGGGCCGATGAAGCAATCCCGCGTGCCCACGTTGGTGCCGGTGATGAACGCGTAGCGGGCGCCCATCGCTGCTTCGGCGGTGGCTGTCGTCTCGAGCACGGTCTCGTCGCAGAGCGGCGGGTTGGCCAGGGTGATGTTCGCGCCCTCGCCGAGGCCGTAGAGGCCCAGCACGTAGGTGCCGGGTGGCGCCGCCGGCAGCGTGACCTCGAAGGTCTCGGTCCGGGAATTGCCCGGCTCCAAGGGGTACGGGGGATACTCGATGACGGGGTACTTGTTCGGTCCTCCGTTGAGGATGAGGCGGGTCGGCACCGACTCAGTGGCCACCCCCCGGTTGTGCACCGTGACCGAGACGACGATGGTGTCCGCGGAGCAGAACGGGCCGGTGCTGTCCACCTTCACCGATGCGTCGAGCGGTTGCAGGTTCGGGATCACCGTGTGCATGGTGCCGACCTCGTCGTACTCGGTGATGTTCGGCAGCGTGCAGAGTGGGCCGTCGGGAACGGTGGGGTCGCCCGACGACTGAGCCACTGTGGACGAGACCGCAACGAGTGTGGTGGCGGGGGCCACCTGTGGCTGACCGTCGCGCCCGGAGGTGAGAATGACAGCGCCTGCCAGCACCAGCAGCACCGCAGCGGCCACCACCAACACCCGGCTGCGTGCGTGGCGGGTGACGGTGACGTGCACCGGCACGGTGTCGGTCGGGGCATCGGCACCGGCCATGCCCAGCAGCGAGCGGATGCGTCCGTCGAGTCGGTCGTCATCGGTCATCGTGCAACAACTCCTTCAGTCGGGCCCGCCCTCGGGCCAGGTGCTGTTTGACGGTTCCCTCGGTGGCGCCCATCGCATCCGCGATGCGGTCGACCGGCCAGTCGAGCCAGTAGGCGAGGTACACGGCTTTCCGTTGCTGCGTACTGAGCGCAGCAAGCACTGCCCGTGCATCCTCCGGCGTCGACGGGCTCGACTGCCGGGTGGCCGATGCGGCGACACGAGCTTCGCGTGCCCGCCGACGGAAGCCACTGCGGTGCCATCCGGCTGCTGTGTTGGCGACGGCCCTGAACCAGTAGGCCCGCACGTCGAGCACCGCAGCCAGGGAACCGCGCCGAAGGGTGGCAGTCACCGCCTCGTTCACCACGTCGGCGGCGTCGTGCGGCCCCACCAACACCGTGGCGAAGTGCAGCAGGTCGCCAAGGTGCGCCCGGTACTCGGCCTCGATGTCCACTGGCACCATCATCCCTCACGTCGCCGCCGACCCCACGCCAGGGTGACGCGCCCGCAGGTTCGGTGTCAGGGGAGTGGGGTGACCGGGTCTGCGGTGGCGATGGTGCCGGGTTGCACCACGTTGCAGTAGACACCCACAGCTTGGCCGAGGTCGCGCACGACGTGGCGCAGGATGTCGCGGTCGGCGGGCACGCCGGGGCCGACCTGCTTGGTGATGGCAGCGCACCGGGGGCAGTCGTTCACCACCTCGATCACGGCCGAGCCGATGGCAAAACGCTGGCCGGCCCATCCGAACTCGGGGTGCCCGGGCTGGTCGCCCGTGTCGACCACGAACGAGGGCCGGAAGCGCCGCACGTCGATCACCGAACCGGGCACTGCCTGCGCCATCGAACGCAATGCCGAGGTGCTCATCACCATCAGCGGGAAGCAGTCGTGGAACGTGCCGGGGGGTGAATCGAACTCCAGCACGCCGGGGCCGAACTTGGCGAAGTCGGGCAGCGGCTCGTCGCCTTCCCGACCGAAGATGCCGCGCAGCTCGGCCATCGGGTCGGCGGGTGGCAGGGGCGACGGCTTGCGGCTGAAGAAGTCGAGGTCGTCGCGTGGGGCCAGTGACACCAGTTCCACTCGGCGCCCGAGGACCTGCGACAGCACCTCGCTGGCCGCTGCATCGCGCACCGACACGGTGCTGCCGTCGCCCGTGGTGATCACCACGTCGCCGTTCACCTCGGCTGCCGCGAGCGACATGATGCCGGGTGTCTGGCGACAGTTGGCCAGATGGTTGCGCTCGACGTCGCGTAGCGCCCACTGCCGGTCGCCCACCACGCCCAGGTCGTGCAGGCCGGCGGTCTGCACCACCACGCCCTGCATCGACTTCACCGGGTAGGTCCAGATCTGGGAGATGTGCATGTCAGCCGTCCACGAAGGTGTTGCAGAGATCGATGAACTCGCGCAGGTCGCCGTAGCCGTGCTTGGCGAACACGAATGCGATGCGCGGCAGTTCGACGTGGTCGGCCTCGTGGACCTCCACGTGGAAGGGCTGGGCGACATGGATGTCGCCGCTGGTGCACAGATGGGCGAACTGTGCGTTGAGCACGGCCAACTGCTGCTCGGTGGGTGCACGGTGCAGCCTGATGACCAGCGTGTCGCCCACGTATCGCATCGAGTGGTAGTTCCTGTAGAACCCCTCGATCTCGGCGACCGCCGCCGTGCAGTCGTCGGTGATCATGTATAGGTGCCGGTCCGCGGCCGACACCAGGCCGCGCGCCACCAGTTGCTCGCGGACGAAGTCGTCGACGGTCTCCCAGTACGGGTCGCCCGGCACGTCGAGGAACACGATCGGCACCGGCAGACCCTTGCCCGTCTGCGTGAGGGTGAGCAGTTCGAAGGTCTCGTCGAGCGTGCCGAAGCCACCCGGCAGGCACACGAACGCCTGGCTCTCCTTGATCAGCATGAGCTTGCGAGTGAAGAAGTACTTCATGCTCACGTACTTCTCGTCGCCGGCGATCACCGGGTTTGCCGACTGCTCGAACGGCAGGCGGATCGACACGCCGATCGACTTCTCACGGCCGGCGCCCTCCATGCCGGCCTCCATGATCCCGGGCCCCGCGCCGGTGATGACCATCCAGTTGCGTTCGGCCAGCAACTGCGCCACCTCACGCGCTGCGTCGTAGAGCGGGTCGTCGCGCTGCGTGCGCGCCGAGCCGAAGATGGTGACCTTCCGCGCCCCGGAGGTGCCGGCGAACATCGCGAACGCATCGGTCATCTCGCGCAGCGCCGCGGCAGCGATCTTCATGTCGAGCGTCTCGGGGTGCAGGTTCACGAGGTCGACCGCGGCACGCAGCAACTGCTTCGCGTAGCGCCTGTCCTTGCCCGGGGGCAATCCCTGCAGCAGCGGCTCGAACAGGTCGTCGCCGTCGGGCTGCGGGGCGTCGGTGCTCATGCCAGCGAGGCGGCCTTGTCGGCGAGCGCCTGCAGCAGTTCGTCGAAGCTCTTCTGGAAGCTGGCCACGCCCTCGCGCTCGAGTTTGTCGGCCACGTCGTCGAGGTCGACGCCGACCGCCGAGATGGCCTCCCAGTCGCGGGCTGCCTGATCCACGTCGACGTCGATGGTGCGGGCCACCGTGCCGCGGGCTGCGAAGGCCTCGATGGTGGCATCGGGCAGGGTGTTCACCGTGTGCGGGCCGATCAGTGTGTCGACGTACAGCGTGTCGGGGTAGGCCGGGTTCTTGGTGGAGGTGCTGGCCACAGCGGCCGCTGCGCCACCGCGCCGGCATCGGCCAACGCCTGCCAGCGGGGTCCGCTGAAGGTGTGCTGGAAGGCCCGGTAGGCCAACTTCGCCTGGGCCACGGCGGCCTTGCCGCGCAGCGCCAGCGCCTCGGGCGAACCGATGGCGTCGAGCCGTGCATCGACCTCGGTGTCGACGCGGCTGATTAAGAAGCTGGCCACGCTGGCAACGGCTGAGGGCGTGGCGCCCTCGGTTGCGACGTATGCCTCGAGGCCCTCCACGTAGGCGTCCATCACCTTCTGGTAGCGATCGAGGCTGAAGATCAGCGTGACGTTCACGTTGCGGCCCTCGGCGATCATCTGGCGGATGGCCGGCAGGCCTGCCTCGGTGCCGGGAATCTTCACCATCAGGTTCGGCCTGGCCACCCGCAGGTGCAGCTCACGCGCCGCAGCCTCGGTGCGAGCGCCGTCGTGAGCAAGGCCGGGGTCGACCTCGACGCTGACGAACCCGTCGCCGCCGTCGCTGGCCGCATGCAGCGAGGCGAAGTGGTCGAGCGCACCGTCGATGTCGCGCAGCACCATGCCCCAGTAGTGATCGATGGTGCTGCCGCCGCTGCGCACCAGTTCGCGGAACTGGTCGTCGTAGTCGGCAGAGCCCTGGATGGCTTTCTGGAAGATGGTGGGATTGCTGGTGAGGCCGCGGATGCCGGCGTCGATCAACCGCTGCAGTTCGCCACCGGTGAGGTAACTGCGCTTGAGGTTGTCGAGCCACGGGCTCTGGCCCTGCTCGCTGAACAGGCTGGTGAGACGGTCCATGCGGCTCAGCCCTTCCCGCCGGCCAGCGCTGTGGCCCGTGCCACGACGTTGGCGACGTTGATGCCCAACTTGTCCATCACCACGCCGCCCGGTGCGCTGGCACCGAAGCGGTCGATACCGATGACGTCGTCGGCCCAGCGGTGCCAGCCGTACGTGACGGCCGCCTCCACTGCCAGCACGGGCACGCCCGCTGGCAGCACCGTCGCCCGGTGTGCAGCGTCGGCGGCCTCGAAGCGGTCCCACGAGGGCATCGAGACCACGTTGGCGCGCACGCCCTGTTGGGCCAACGCGGCTGCGGCCTCGACGCACAGCGACACCTCGCTGCCGGTGGCCAGCAGCACCACCTGCGGCGCATCGGCCGTCACCACGGTGGCGGCGCCGTGCCGCACCGCCGAGCCGTCGGTGCACACCGTCACGTTCTGGCGGGTGAGCACAAGGGCGGTGGGGCCATCGTGCTCGACGGCGGCACGCCACGCGGCGACGGTCTCGTTGGCGTCGGCCGGGCGGATGACCTGCAACCCGGGAATGGCGCGCAGCGTGGCGAGGTGTTCGACGGGCTGGTGGGTGGGGCCGTCCTCGCCCACGCCCACCGAGTCGTGCGTGAACACGAACACCACCTTTGCGCCGCTCAGCGCTGCCAGCCGCACCGGTGGGCGCATGTAGTCGAGGAACACGAAGAACGTGCCACCCGCAGGCAGCACGCCGCCGTGCAGCGCCATGCCCACCATCAGGCTGCCCATGCCGTGCTCGCGGACGCCGTAGAACAACTGCCGGCCCTCGGGTGTGGCCGGGGTCATGGCCGTCTGTCCGGCCAGCTTGGTGCCGGTGTTGCCGGTGAGGTCGGCGGCGCCGGCCACCAGGCCGGGTACGGCGCCGAGCGTGGCGTTGAACGCCTTCTCGACGGCGACCCGGGTGGCGATCTTCTCGCCCTGGGCGAAGGTGGGCAGCAGATCCGACCAGCCGTCGAGGCCGGTGGCGCCCCAGCAGGCGTTCCACTCGGCACGGTCGAGACCACTGGCGTCGAATCGGGCCTGCCACTGCGTGCGAGCCTCGGCGCCACGGGCAGCGCAGTGTGCCCGATAGGCGGTGACCAGTTCGTCGGGGGCCCAGAACGGCTCGTCGGGAATGCCCATCGCGGCCTTCGTGCGGGTGACGTGCTCGGCGGTGAACGGGTTGCCGTGGGCCTCGTGGCGGTCGGTCAGGTCGGGGCTGGGGTGGCCGATGTGCGAGCGGAGCACCAGCAGGCTCGGCCGGTCGGTGACGGCCATGGCCCTGCGGATGCCGGCCTCCAGCGCGTCGAGGTCGTCGGCCACCTCACCGAGTTGCTCGACGTGCCAACCGTATGAGGCGAAGCGTGCGCCCACGTCGTCGCTGTACGTCAGGTCGGTGCCGCCGTCGATGGTGATCTTGTTGTCGTCGTAGATGCACACCAGACCGCCGAGGCGCTGGTGGCCGGCGAGCGATGCGGCCTCATGGCTGATGCCCTCCATCAGGCAACCGTCGCCTGCGATCACGAAGGTGTGGTGGTGCTGCACGTCGTCGCCGAACCGGCCACGAAGGTGGCGCTCGGCCAGGGCCATGCCCACGGCGTTCGCGAAGCCCTGGCCCAGCGGGCCGGTGGTGACCTCCACGCCGGCGGTGTGGCCCACCTCGGGGTGGCCGGGAGTTGCCGAACCCCACTGGCGAAAGTCGCGGATGTCGCCCATCTCCAGCCCGTAGCCGGCCAGGTAGAGCATGGCGTACTGCAGGATGCTGGCATGCCCGCCGGACAGGATGAAGCGGTCGAGATCGGGCCATGCGGGGTCGGCAGGGTCGTGCTGCATCACCCTCGAATAGAGCACGTGCGCCAGCGGGGCGAGGGCCATCGCGGTGCCCTGATGACCGCTCTTGGCGTGCAGTGGTGCATCCATCGCGAACCCTCGGATGAGGGCAATGGCCTGCTGTTCGCTGTCGTGGGAAAGGGTTGCCGGCACGGCTGCGACTGTAACCGGACGCCTACACCGGCGGCAGCAACGTGAACGGCACCAGGTGCCACGGGCCGTAGTCGACCCGACAGTGGGCGAACACCTGGCCGTACTCGGTGAAATCCAGTTCGCCGCGCACGAGGCGGTACGTGAACTTGCCGGGGTCGACCGAGAACGGGCTGACGTTGCGTGCCAGCTGTTCGCTGTCCTCCTCGATGCCCTTGCGGAACACGACCTCGAACACGCCGCTGCCCTTCTCGCCGGCAGGGCAGAAGATCAGCGCCACCAGGTGCGGCGCCACGGTGACGGGCACGGGCGAGGGCGCCGCCATGCTGAACATCGCCCCCGTGATGTCGATGCGGGTCGAGGGGCCGGGCGCCTGCCGCAACTCGAAGTTCTCCATGATCAGCGCACTGACGATCTGCATGCGGGCAGGGTATCGGTGGTGCGTGGCGCCGTGTCAGGCCGGAACCCGAACACCCGACACCCAGGTGTGGCGCACCTGCAGGTCGGGGGAGAGGCCCACGAGGTCGGCCCGTCGTCCCACGGCAATGATGCCCCTGTCGCCGAGCCCGAGCAGCGACGCGGGCACCTCCGAGGCGGCCCGCAGTGCGTGCTCGAGGGACACGCCGGCGGCCACGGCATGGCGAACCGCGGCGTCCATCGTGACCGCGCTGCCAGCCAACGTGCCGTCCGCAAGGCGCGGCGCACCGTCCAGCATTTGCATGCCGACGGGGCCCACGCTGCCGGCACGCCATGCCACTGCATCGGTCACCAGCACGGTGCGCCGGGGCCCGAGTGCCGCTGCCGCCAGCGACAGTGCTCGCGGGTGGAGGTGCACGCCGTCGGCGATCAGCGACCCGCACACCTGCGGGTTGGTCAGCGCGAACAGCGCCACCCCGGGCTCGCGGTGGTGCACACCGCTCATCCCGTTGAAGACGTGTGTCACGAGGCGCGCCCCCGCAGCCACGGCGGCGTCGCACTGCGCCTCGGTGCACCGGGTGTGGCCGATCGACACGAGCCGGCCCGACCCGGCGAGCAGCCGAACGGCCTCGGCTGCCTGTGGCTGCTCGGGGGCCAGCGTCATGACCTTCACGTGCTGGGGCAGCGCAGCGAGCCACTGCAGGTCGATGGAAGCGATGTGCTCGCGGCGGTGCGCTCCGGGAGCGCCGCCGATGAAGGGCCCCTCGAGGTGTGCGCCGGCGATGTGCGGCCGAAGCGCCCCTGGCCGGTGCATCGCCGAGGCGATGCGTGAGAGTGGCCGCTCGTATCGCTCGAGCGGCATCGTGACCAGGGTAGGGCACCAGGTGGTGACACCCTGCGCGAGCAGCAACTGGTCGAGACGGTCCCAGCCGGCCCCGTCGGCCACGCTGACATCGACGTCGTCGACACCGTTCACCTGGAGGTCGACGAACCCCTGCGCCAACAGCATCTCGTCGTCGACCCGATCGACGGGCTCGATCGCGCTGATGATGCCATCGGAGACGTGCACCCGCGTGGGCCCGGCCCAGCCGCCGGGCAGCAGCACGTTCGCGGCGTCGATCGTGGTCACCCATCCACCATCGCACACGCGCACGCGCCGGGGCTACGTTCGCAGGCATGAGCCGCTCCGACCAGTTCCCGCCCCTCGCACCAGAACTGGCTGCCAGGTGGTTGAAGTTCGGCAACTGGGAACGGGAGTTCTTTCCGACGCTGGTGGGGCTGAGGGTGGAGGAAGTGCGCACCGACTACTGCCGCATGCGCCTACCGTTCCGCATCGAACTCGAGCAGCCCGCCGGCGTGGTGCACGGCGGCGCCATCGCCACTGCGCTCGACAGCGTGGTGGTGCCCGCGGTCGGTGCTGCCTACAGCGCCGAGCACCGCTTCAGCACCGTCGACATGCACGTGCAGTACCTTGCCGCGCTGGTGAAGGAGGACGGCATCGCCGAGGGGTGGGTGGTGCGGCGCGGACGCACCACCGTGTTCTGCGAGGCCGAACTGGTGGGCGAGCACTCGGGCAAATTGATCGCACGCAGCCTGCTGACCTACAACGTCAGCGCGCCGAAGCCCTGACGCAGGCGGTCGTTGGCTACCGTTGCCTCGATGAGCAGCCAGTCGCACACCCTCTCGGAAGCCGCCTCGAAGGCGCTCCTGCGCCAGTACGGCGTGCCATTGGCGCTCGAGCACGAGGTCGCCACAGCGGCCGAAGCCGCCGACGCGGCAGCACGGATCGGCTTCCCCGTGGTGGCCAAGCTGTGCGGCGACGCCATCGCGCACAAGACCGAGCGGGGCCTGGTGCGACTGCGGCTGGCGAACGCCGACGCCGTGAACGACGCAACTGCCGACCTGCTCTCGAGGGCCACCCCCGACGACGGGCCCGTCACCGTGCTCGTGGCGCAGATGGTGAGCGGCAACCGCGAGCTGATCGCCGGTGTGGTGCGTGACCCGCAGTTCGGGGCGAACGTCATGCTGGGTGTCGGCGGCGTGCTGGCAGAGGCGGTGGCCGACGTGCAGTTCCGTCCCGTGCCGATCAGCGAGGTCGATGCGTACGAGATGATCGAGGGCCTGCGCACGCAGAAGCTGCTCGGCGCGTTCCGAGGCGAGGAGGCCGTGTCGGCCCCTGCCCTGGCCGAGGTGCTGATGGGGTTGTCCGCGCTGGCGGCCGACCGGCCTGACGTGGTGAGTGTCGACGTGAACCCGCTCATCATCGGGGCGGATGGCCAGCCGGTGGCAGTCGACGCGCTGGTCGAGTTGGGCGAGCCGGCGGCGCCGCTGGCGAAGGTGCGCCCCAGACCCACCGACGAACAGTTCCGCGCCCTGTTCGAACCGCGCGGCGTGTTGGTCACCGGCGCAAGCACCCACCCCGGCA
>JBJTXX010000129.1:0-5559 GCA_046082485.1 Actinomycetota bacterium | reverse complement strand
CAGCAGGCCGGCGTCGGCCATGGCGGCCCACAGTTCACGGTCGAAGCCGCCTGCGGCCTCGACGGCCTTCACGCGTGCCGTGGTGGCGAGGTCGGCGATGATGCGACCGGCGAGGTCGCTCACCACGGACTGTTCGTCGGAGAGTTCGAAGTTCATGCTCAGGGCTCCACGATGGCGAAGGGAAGGCGAATACTGGCGGGGTCGGCGTCGGGTCCGGCGTCGCGCACCTCGATGCGCACGGCGGCGCCGACGGTGAGCGATTCGAGTGGGCTGTCGGCGGCGTTCATCACCACGCGGATGCCAGGCATCTCGTCGATGTCGACGAGCACCACGGGCAGCGGGTAGTCGAGGCTCGGGATGGCGGGGTAGTGGACCACCACGAAACTGTGGATGGTGCCGGTGGCCGAGGCGGCCACGGAGTCCCACTTCAGCGAGTGGCAACCGGGGCACATCGGACCGGCCGGGTGCCGCAGGCGAGCGCATTCGGTGCAGCGCTGCACCAGCAGTTCGCCAGCGTTCAACGCCTCGAACCACCACAGGTTGTCGGGTGTGGTGGCGGCCTCGGGACGCGGCGGGCGAGCGGGCTTGGGCGCAGGCTTCGGCGCGGGGCGGAAGCGGATGATGCGGAACAGCATCGAGCCCACCAACTCGCCGTCGGCCGCGTAGTAGTCCTGCCGTGTGCTCACGAAGTGACCGGTGCCCAGTGCCGTGGTCTTCTGCGGGCTGATGCTGTCGATGACCGTGCGCATCGACAACTGGTCGCCGGGCCGCACGTAGCGGTGGTACGTCTGCTCGCAGTTGGTGGCCACCACACTGGTGAAGCCCCGCGAGAACAGCAGTTGGTTCATCTGCTCGTACGGGCTCTCGGGCTTGCGCTGCGGCCCTGCGAGACCGTTCATCACCCATGCCTGCAGCATGGTGGGCGGCGCGACGAGTCCGCCGTGCACCGATGCGTCGGCTGCCTCTGCATCGAGGTACACGGGGTTGCGGTCGCCGATGGCTTCGCACCAGTGGCGCACCATCGGCACGTTCACCTCGTCGGGCGCCGGTTGCGGCGGGCCCGCCTCGAGGCCCACGAAGGCCTGCAGTGCGGCCTCGAACTCGGCGTCGGTCATCGCGGCGGTGTCGGTCATGAGCGCAGCAGGTCCTTCCAGGGCGTGTCGCGGTCGTTGCTGGGTTCGCGGGGGAGGCCCAGTCCTTGCTCAGCCATGATGTTGGCCTGCACCTCGTCGGTGCCGCCGCCGAGTCGGATGGCGAACTGGGTGAGCAGGTACTGACCCCAACTGCTCGAGTCGCCCTCGGCGAGCATGGCGTCGGCGCCGATCACCAACATGGCGGTGTCCATCGACGCAGCCCAGTGACGCGAGTAGGCGAGCTTCATGATGAACATCTCGGGCCCGGGCATTCGGCGCTGCGAGAACGCCGTGCGCATGCGGTAGCCGAGGTACTGCAGCGTGGCGGCTCGCTCCTTGGCCTTCATCAGGTCGTTCCGGATGGCGGCGTTGTTCCATGTGCCGTTCGCCTTGGCGAGCGCCAGCAGACCGTCGACGGTCCACGACCCGTTGCCGCCGCCGATGAACGCGCGCTCGGACGTGAGCGTGGTGTGGGCCACTCGCCAACCGTTGTGCACCTCGCCCACCACGGCGTGGCGGGGAATGCGCACGTCGGTGAGGAACACCTCGTTGAAGTGGGCGGTGCCGGTGATCTGCTTCAACGGCCGCACCTCGATGCCGGGCGTGCGCATGTCGAGCAGGAAGTAGGTGATGCCCTTGTGCTTGGGCGCCTCGGTATCGGTGCGGGCCAGCAGGATGGCGTAGTCGGCGAACTGGCCGAGCGAGGTCCACACCTTCTGGCCGTTCACCACCCACTCGTCGCCGTCGAGCACGGCCTTCGTGCCAAGCGAGGCGAGGTCGCTGCCGGCACCGGGCTCGGAGAACAACTGGCACCAGATGTGATCGCCGCGCAACATGGCGGGAAGGAACTCGGCCTGCTGCTCGGGTGTGCCGTGGGCGATGAGGGTGGGACCCACCATGCCGATGGCCACGGCGAAGGCGCCGGTAGCAACGGCGAAGTCGCCCTGCTCCTCGTTGAAGATGGCCGACTGGATGGGCGAGGCGCCGCGGCCGCCGAACGCGGCCGGCCAGCTGATGCCGGCCCACCCGTGGTCGTGCAGCGTTCGCTGCCAGGCGCGGCATTCGCCGACGTGCTCCGCGAGGTCGTCGAAGTGCATGGTCTGGCCCGTGGTACGCGGTTGTGCGTGCTGGCTCAACCAGCCGCGTGCAAGGGCTCGAAACTCGGCCTCGTCGGGCGAGTCACCGATGTGCATAGGGGTCACGATCTCCAACGGACGATGGTTTCTGAAAGCATGTCAGATGCCACCTCGGGCGGTCGAACCGTCCCCGTTCGACCCTGATCTGATAGGACTCCGCCATGAAGTTCTGGTGTGCCACCGCGTTCATGGACAGCCGCGAGCTCATCGCTGTGTCGCGGATGCTCGATGCCTGCGGGTACGACGGCCTGATGGTGTCCGACCATCTCGTGTACCCACAGAAGCTCGAGAGCAAGTACCCATACTCGCCGTATCCCGACGGTCGGCCGATGTGGGCGCCCGAGGCGGCGTGGCCCGATCCGTGGGTGCTCATCGGCGCCATGGCTGCGGTCACCACCCAGCTCAACTTCACCACCAACATCTACGTGGCGCCCATGCGGCCGCTGCTGCAGGTGGCCAAGGAGGTATCGACGGCGTCGGTCATCTCCGGCGGGCGTGTGGCGTTGGGTGCCGGTGCGGGCTGGATGAAGGAGGAGTTCGACCTGCAGGGTCAGAGCTTCACCAACCGCGGCAAGCGGTTCACCGAGATGGTGCGCGCGCTGCGCGAACTGTGGAAGCCGGGCTGGGTCGAGTTCCACGGCGACTTCTACGACGTGCCGGCGTGCACGATGGAGCCCACGCCTGTGGCACCGATTCCCATCTACATCGGCGGCCACACCGACGCGGCGTTGCGGCGTGCTGCCGAAGTGGGCGACGGCTGGATCGGCAACGCCTATCCGCTCGACGAGGCGCGGCATCACATCGGGCGGCTGAAGGGCTACCTCAAGGAGTTCGGCCGCGAGAACGATCCGTTCGAGATCATCTGCGGTCTGTACGCCATGCCCACCCGCGACCTGTTCCAGATGGCCGAGGAGGAGATGGGTCTCACTGGCACGCTGTGCATGCCGTGGGCACTCGACCAGAACGTGTCGAAGGGCAACATGGACGGGCTCACGCGCTCGGCTGAAGTGTTCCGGCCGTCGATCGAGCAGTTCGCCGCCGACGTGCTGGCGCGCTGACGTTCACTCGTTGACGTTCAGCCGTTGACGTGCAGGGGGAAGGCGAGCTGTTCGCAGCCGAGTTCGTCGCGGCCCACCCACTGCATGCGCGCCCCGAACTGCGGGTCGTCCGGAAGGCTGGCCGGCGTGTTGGCCGGTGAGATAGTGGTGTTGTGCTGGTCGGCGAAGGCCAGCCACTCGGCCGTGGTGCGCGTGCGGAAGATGGCCCGCAGTTCGGTCTGCAGTTCCACGTTGCCGCGGGCGTGGTCGGCGTAGGTGGAGCCTGGCCACCGTTCGAACAGGTCGGCGCGGCCGATGCCCTCGCAGAAGTTGCGCCAGAACGACTGCTCGCTGGCCATGAACAGCACGTGCCCGTCGGCCGACTCGTAGAACTGGTAGCGCACGCCTTCCCACATGCCGCCGAGGCCGGCGTCGCGACGTTCGTGGCCGTCGCTCGCGTTGCCGGTGACCTCGGTCTGCGGGCGGGTGTAGGCCCGCTCGGTTTCGATGCGGTACCAGTCGAAGTAGGCGGCGGCGTCGCTCTGGGCGATCTCGAACGAGGCAGGCTCGCCCGTGGTGCGGGCGCGCACGAGAGCTGCGCAGATGGCGAGCGCGGCGAACGCCGGACCCGCCGTGATGCCCACGTTCACCTGATTGGGGATGTGGGTGAAGCCCTGTTCGTCGAGCACCGGAGCAACCACGCCCGCCCATGCGTCGTAGGCCACGCCGTGTGACGGGAGGTTGCGATAGGGGCCCGTTGCGCCGTAACCCGAGATCGAGCACACCACGATGCGCGGGTTGAGTTCGCGCATGCGGTCGAAGCCGAAACCGATGCGGTCGAGGAAACCGGGGCGCATGCCCTCGATCACCACGTCGTGATCGGCCACTTTGGCCGCGAACTCGGCGCGGCCCTCGTCGGTCTTCAGGTCGAGCGTGATGAAACGCTTGCCGCGGTTGAGGTGCAGGTGCATGAGTGACAGCGGGCCGTCGTCGGTGTTGATGATGGGCCACGTCATCTGGCGCACGTAGTCGCCTGAAGGGCTCTCGACCTTGGTGACGTCGGCGCCGAGGTCGACCAGGAAGCCGCCCACGGCGCCGGGGCCGAGGATCGACAGGTCGAGTACCTTCACGCCCTCGAGCAGGCGGACCGGGCTGCGAAACGCAGAGATGTCCATGCTCAGCCCGGCCACACGATCGATTGCATCTCGGTGTAGGCGTGCATGCCGAAGTCGCCGCCGTCGCGACCCACTCCCGACTTCTTGAAGCCGCCGAAGGGTGTGTCGTGGTTGCGCTGCGCGGTGTTGATGCCCACGTTGCCGCTGCGGAGTCGCTTGGCCGTGCGGAAGGCGCGCTCGGTGTTCTGCGAGAAGACGTAGTCGTAGAGACCGAACTCGGTGCCGTTGGCGATGGCGATGCCCTCTTCGTCGTCGTCGAAGGGAACCACCACGATGACGGGTCCGAAGATCTCCTCCTGCACCGGGGTCATTCCGGGCCGGCAGTCGGCAAGCAGCGTGGGCCCGACGAAGTATCCGTTCTCGCAGCCGGCCGGCAGATCGGGGTTGCGGCCGTCGACCACCACGGTGGCACCCTCGGCCGCGCCCGCGTTCACGTAGCCGCGCACGCGGTCTCGATGGGTGGCGGAGATGACCGGGCCCACAACGGTGTCGAGCGACAGCGGGTCGCCGAGCGTGAGCCGGGGTGCGGTGGCGGTCAGCGCCGACACCAGCTCGTCGTAGCGGCTGCGATGCACCACGGCGCGGGTGGGTGCCGTGCAGATCTGGCCCGAGTGGAAGCCCCACACGCTGGCGAGCGCCGTGACCGCGGTGGCGAGGTTGGCATCGTCGAGCACGAGTGCCGCTCCCTTGCCGCCCAGCTCGAGCAGCAGCCGCTTCATGGTGGCGCCGCCGGCTTCGAAGATCCGCTGGCCGACCATGGTGGAGCCGGTGAAGCTCACCATGTCGACGTTGGGGGTGGAGGTGAGCCGTGCGGGCACGTCGGGCCCGGTGGACGTGACCACGTTGATGACGCCCGGCGGGAAGCCGACGGAGTGCATGATCTCGGCGAGTTCGATCACGGCGAGCGGGTCTTGCGGTGCCGGCTTCATCACCACGGTGCACCCGACGGCGAGCGCGGGGGCGATCTTGCCCGCCATGTTCACCACCGGGAAGTTGTACGGCGAGATGCACGCCACCACGCCCACGGGTTGGCGGTGGGCGAGGGCACCGATGAGGCCGCCCGGGGCCAGCGGCGTGG
>JBJTXX010000128.1:0-1636 GCA_046082485.1 Actinomycetota bacterium | reverse complement strand
GACGACTGGCCGGGCATCGTGGTGACCGTCAGCCACGACAGGTCGTTCCTCGATCGCGTCACCGACGAACTGTTCGTGCTTGACGGCAGGGGTTCGGCCCGATGGTTGCGCGGTGGGGTGGCGGCGTGGCTGGCCGAGCGCGAGGCCGCTGCGGCACCCCGACAGGCAGCGAGACCGGCGCCGTCGGCAGCGGGCAGGCCCGCCGCCGACACGAAGGCCGCCTCCCGCCCGAAGCAGTCGTCGGGCCGCAGTCCTTCGACCATCCGTCGGCAACTGGCGCAGGCCACGCTTGCGATGGAGGCCGCATCGGCGCTGATCGGTGATCTCGAGGTGCGCCTCGCCGGGGCGGCCGATCACGTGCAGCGGGCAGCGGTGAGCGCGGAACTCGGCAGCGCCCATGAGGCACTCGCTGCCGCCGAGGCGCAGTGGATGGACCTGGCGGGTGAACTCGAGGCACAGGGCCTCGACCTCGACTGAGGCCCGACTGAGACACGGCCGTCGTCAGCCGAGCAGCCGCTCCATCAGGGCCACATCGTGCCAGCGGTTGAACTTGCGGCCGACCTCGCGTTCGATGCCCACCAGTTCGAACCCGCAGGCCCGGTGCAGGGCGATCGAGGCCTCGCTCGACGCGTTGATGCGGGCGAAGACTGCGTGGAAGCCACTGGTGGCCGCCACCTCGAGCAGTTCGGCCAGCAGCAGGCGCCCGATGCCCTGACCGGCGCGATCCCGCCGCACGTAGACCGAGTCCTCCACGCTCGTGCGGTACGCAGCCCGTTCCTTGTACGCCGACAGGGCGGCGAACCCGACCACCTCGCCCTCGACACCTGCAGGGTCGTCGGGGTCGATGGCCACCACGGTGGAGAATGCCCCGGACCGCGCCGCCAGCCACGACTGTTGGTCCGGAAGGCTGCGGGGGACCAGGTCGAAGGTGGCCGTGGTGTGGATGACCTCGTGGTTGTAGATGGCGCGGATCTGCCCGGCGTCGGCCACGGTGGCGAGTCGCAGGGTCACGGATCCCACGTCGGGGGAGGGTAGCGGCACACTCGCCGAGGAATCGCGATTCCCGTGGCCGCGCGTGGGATCGCGCCGCTATGCTCGCTCTTCGGCTTGCGGTTCTGCCGCGCGGCCGTTGCCCTCCTAGCTCAGTCGGTAGAGCAACGCCATGGTAAGGCGTAGGTCGTCGGTTCGATTCCGACGGAGGGCTCGACCACATCGGTGTCGGGTTCCCGGCCCCGCGCAAAGCCCTGGCGGCGTAGCTCAGTTGGTCAGAGCATCCGGCTCATAATCGGAAGGTCACCGGTTCGAAACCGGTCGCCGCTACTACAAGTCAACCCAGCAAACCACACGTCACAGGAGACGGTCTCCAATGAGCAAGGCGAAATTCGAGCGCACCAAGCCGCACGTGAACATCGGCACGATGGGTCACATCGACCACGGCAAGACCACGTTGACCGCGGCCATCTCCAAGACCCTGGCCGACCGCGGCCTTGCGTCGTACACGCCGTTCGATCAGATCGACAAGGCGCCGGAGGAGAAGGCTCGTGGTATCACGATCTCGATTGCGCACATCGAGTACGAGACGGCGAATCGTCACTATGCGCACGTGGACATGCCGGGTCACGCTGACTACATCAAG
>JBJTXX010000127.1:0-802 GCA_046082485.1 Actinomycetota bacterium | reverse complement strand
GTTCGGCCATGGCGAAGGAAATGGCATTGCTGGTCGATCTGGATCGCTACCCGCTCGACCAGCCGGGGTCGCCCGGGTGGCGGGCTCTGGTCGATCGCTGTGTCGCCGACCTGCGCGAGCGCGGGATGTTCGAACTGCCCGGGTTCCTGCGCGCAGGGGTCGTGCAGTCGGTGCTCGAACGACTGGTGCCGCGTATCCAGTCCGAGGCGTTCGAGGTGCGCCGTGAACACAACATCTACTTCCTGCCCGAGATCGAGGGTCTTGACCCCGACCACCCGGCGCACACGAGGGTGCTGACCACGAACCGCACCCTGTGTGCCGACCAGATGCTCGACACCGCGCTCACCGAGATCTACGAGTGGGCGCCGCTGCGGGCGTTCATCGCGGCCACTGTCGGTCTGCCGGAACTGCACCTGATGGCTGATCCGCTCGCACGGGTGAACGTGCTGGGTTACCGACCCGGCGAGGCGCTGAACTGGCACTTCGACAGGTCCGAGTTCACCACCACGATGTTGCTGCAGGCGGCAGAACGCGACGGCATCTTCGAGTACCGCCGCGAGTTGCGCACCGAGACCGACCCCAACCATGACGGCGTCGGCAGGCTCGTCGCAGGGGAGGACCCGGAGGTCATCCGCAGCGCCATCGAGCCGGGGGCGCTGAACGTGTTCCTCGGTCGGAACACCGCCCACCGGGTCACCACGGTGCAGGGGGCGAAGGAGCGCATGGTTGCAGTGTTCTCGTTCTACGAACAACCGGGCGTGGTGTTCAGCGACGAGGAGAACCTCGGCTTCTACGGCCGCAC
>JBJTXX010000126.1:0-6220 GCA_046082485.1 Actinomycetota bacterium | reverse complement strand
ATGCCACCCAGCGCCTCATGTCGGGTGGCGAGGTCGTGGAGATCGACTCCGCCCAGTTCGGCAGCTACGCCGACATCTTCGAGGGCCTGAAGTTGCAGCCGTGGAACAGCGTCGACGGCAAGCCGTACGGCATCCCGCACGGTCGCGGCGCCAACCTGCTGGTGTACAACACCGAGGCATTCGCCGACGGTGCGCCCGATTCGTGGAGTGCGATGTTCGAGCCCGGCGGCCCCGCCGACGGTGCGGTGTCGGTGTACGACAGCCCGATCTACATCGCCGACGCGGCGCTGTACCTGATGGCGACCAAGCCCGAACTCGGCATCACCGACCCGTACGCGCTCGACCAGACGCAGTTCGACGCGGCCATCGCCGTGCTCGACGCGCAGAAGGCACTCGCCAGCCAGTACTGGGCGGTCTACACCGACCAGCAGGCCTCGCTGGAGAACGGCGACGTGCTGGCGGGCACCACGTGGCAGGTGATCGTGAACCTGGCGCAGGCCAACGGCGCCAAGATCGATGCCGTGAAGCCCAAGGAGGGCGCCACCGGCTGGTCCGACACCTGGATGCTGTCGTCGAAGGCGAAGAACCCCAACTGCATGAAGCTGTGGATGGACTGGATCGCCTCGCCGTGGGCGAACTCGCAGGTGGCCGTGTGGTTCGGTGAGGCACCGAGCAACGCCAAGTCGTGCGCGCTGGAAGGCATGGCCGAGCACTGCGCCACGTTCCACGCCGAGGAGGACGACTACTGGAAGGACGTGTGGTACTGGACCACCGCCACCGAGGCCTGCCTCGACGGCCGCACCGACGTGAAGTGCGTGCCCTACACCGAATGGGTCAACGCTTGGAACACGCTCCGCAGCTGACGGAGCCCGACCGGTCGGGTGGGAGGGCGCAGTCGCCCTCCCACCCGCTCCGCGGGGTGAACCGGTTCTTCCACGGCCGCAGGGGTCTCGGCGTCGCCAGCACGCTCGGGCTGCCGCTGTCGTGGATGCTGTTCGTCTACGTCGGTTCCCTGGTGATGCTGATCGTCAGCGCGCTGTACCGACTTGACCCGATCACCCAGAAACCCAGTGCTTCGTTCACGTGGTCGAACCTTGCGGCGTCGTTCGACCTCTCCGATCCCGATGTGCGCGGCACGTTCTGGGTGCTGCTGCGCACCGTAGGCGTCGCCCTGTTGGTGACCGCCCTGTGCTGCCTGATCGCGATGCCGGTCGCCCTCTTCGTGTCGAAGGTGGCGTGGCGTTGGGCGCGACGCGGCATCGTCGTGGCGATGCTCATGCCGCTGTGGGCGGGGTATCTCGTGAAGGGCTACGCCTGGCGTGCGATGGTGGCGCCGAGCGGCGGCAAGTTCGCGGCCTCGGGCAAGGGTGCCGGCGGATTCCTCGACGCGACCTTCGGCTGGACTCCCGGCTACGGGCGCGTGGCAATCGTGATCACACTCGTCTACTTCTGGCTGCCCTACATGGTGCTGCCCATCTATGCGGGCCTCGACCGCATGCCCCCGTCACTGCTCGATGCCGCCGGCGACCTCGGGGCCCGCCCGCTGCGCACGTTCCGCACGGTGATGCTGCCGCTGTTGAAACCGGCGGTCGCTGCCGGCTCGATCTTCACGTTCTCCCTGTCGCTCGGCGACTACATCGTGCCGCAGCTGGTGAACAACGGGAAGGAGAAGTTCATGTTCGGCACGCTCATCAACTCCACCCTCGGTGCGCCGAACCAGCCGTTGGCCGCGGCCTACACGCTGTGGCCGCTGCTGATCGTGGTGCTGTACCTGCTGGCGATGAAGCGCATGGGCGCGTTCGAGAACCTCTGACATGAAGCTGTCGCTGCCCGCCCGCATCGCACTGTGTGCCGCCACCGTCGCCACACTCGTGTTCCTGTACCTGCCGCTCGTGGTGGTGGCCAGGCTCTCGTTCAACCCCGAGAAGTCGGTGGCCTGGCCCGGCTGGACCGGCTTCACCACCGACTGGTGGGGCAAGGCCTTCGAGGCGGAGGGGCCACGCGAGGCGTTGTGGAACTCGTGCAAGGTGGCATTCGTGGCGATGGTGCTGGCGCTGCTGCTCGGCACGCTCGCCGCGATGGCGATGACCCGTTTCGCGTTCTTCGGCAAGAACGCCGTGTCGTTCCTGCTGGTGCTGCCCATCTCGTTGCCCGGCATCGTCACGGGCATCGCGTTGCAGAACACGTTCTCGCGCACGATCGACCTCGGTCTGTTCTCGTTCAAGGTGGGCTTCGGGTTCCACTCGCTGGTGATTGCCCACGCCACGTTCTGCGTGGTGATCGCCTACAACAATGTCGTCGCACGCCTGCGCCGATCCTCGCCGAACCTGTTGGAGGCCAGCGCCGACCTCGGTGCGCACGGCTCGCAGACCTTCCGCTACATCACGTTCCCACTGATGCGTTCGGCCATGCTGGCCGGTGGCATCCTCGCCTTCGCCCTGAGCTTCGACGAGATCGTCGTCACCACGTTCACGGCCGGTTCGGGCTTCCAGACCCTTCCCATCTGGATCTTCGCCAACTTCAGCCGCCCGAACAACGTGCCGTTGGTGAACGTCATGGCGACGTTGGTGATGGTGGTGTCGATTCCCCTCGCATGGCTGGCCCAACGACTCAGCGAGGGTGGCGAGTAGCCTCCACGGGGCCATGGAATACATCATCCTCATCGCGGTCGTGCTGGTCTTCGGGCTGGGCGTGCTGCTCTGGAGTCGCTCGCACCGCGCCGCGGGCGGTGCGCCTGCGGACGGTGGCGTCTCGCCGGCCGCGCAGCGCGAGTCGGAACCGCCGTCGCCCATGGTTCCACCCGCAGAGGTGGTCGAGGAACCGGTGGCGCCTGAGCCCGCCGAGGCGCCGTCGTTCCGCAGCAGGATGAGCAAGGCCCGTGGTGCGCTGGCGGGAGCACTGCTCGGCATCCGCGGCCGTGGCGGCATCACCACCGAGACCTGGGACGACCTGGAGGAAGCGCTGCTGCGTGCCGACGTCGGCGTGCGCGTCACCGACGAACTGCTGGGTGGGCTGAAGGCGCGGGTGAAGAGCAAGGAGATCAGCGGCCCCGACGACCTGCTGGCGGCATTGCAGGCCGAGATGCGAGGCCGCCTCGACGGTGCGGAACGTTCGCTTCGGTTCGAGGCCGGTGAGGCCGGCAGCCCGAACGTCTGGTTGTTCGTCGGCGTGAACGGCGTGGGCAAGACCACCACGATCGGGAAGGTGGGCGCCCAGCAGAAGGCCCTGGGCCGCAGTGTGCTGATGGCGGCGGGCGACACGTTCCGCGCTGCCGCGGCCGAGCAGTTGGGCACGTGGGCCGAGCGCAGCGGTGCCGAACTGGTGCGCGGCAACGAGGGCGGTGACCCCAGCGCCGTGATCTTCGACGCGGTCGAGCGCGCCACGGCGCGTGGCGTCGACCTCGTGCTGGCCGACACCGCCGGGCGTCTGCACACCAAGTCGAACCTGATGGACGAGTTGCGCAAGGTGCGCCGCGTGGCGGCCAAGGGCGCCGGGCGCGTCACCGAGGTGCTGCTGGTGATCGATGCCACGACGGGGCAGAACGGTTTGACACAGGCCCGCGAGTTCGGCGATGCCACCGACGTGACGGGTGTGGTGCTGACCAAGCTCGACGGTTCGGCCAAGGGCGGCATCGTGTTCGCCATCGAGACAGAACTCGGCCTGCCGGTGAAGCTGGTGGGCCTGGGCGAGACCATCGGTGATCTCGTGCCCTTCGACGCCGCGCAGTTCGTCGACGCGCTGTTCGCCGACAACTGATCCGCATCGGCCACAATTCCCGGGCACCGTTCCGCGCTCCGCGTCGTCGGACGGTGTGGAACGGGTCGGCACGGTGCCGGCACCAGCGAAAGGAATCCTCCACCATGTTGCGCTCCCGCCGTCTCGCCCTCATTGCCGCAGTCGCCGTCCTCGGCCTCTCCGCCTGTGGTGACGCCGCCAACACCACCACCTCGGGCAAGGCCCCCGCGGTGATCCGCATCGGTTCGGCTCAGGGGGCGCCCAATGCCGCCCCGTCCGCGATGGGCGGCGCCGCCGAGACGGCGGATTCCAAGATGATGATGCCGTGGGGCGAGATCACCTACGTGTACGACGGCGCCTTCGCCGACCTCGGTGCCACCGCTCCGGCATGGTTGCTGCCCGCCAACCCCACCGTCGACGCTGCCAAGGTGCAGGCACTGGCTGCGGCCTTCGGCGTCGAGGGCGAGGTGCGCACGCTGCCGGCGGAGCAGGGTGGCGGTTGGCAGGTCGGCTCGGCCGACTACACCGGCGCCAGCATCACCGTCGGCACCGACGGCATGATCAGCTGGTGGTACAACCCCGACCCCAGCGTGTTCCCGGCGCCGGTCGCCTGTGAGGGTGCCTCGGTCGGTGGCGTCGCCGTCGACCCGGCCGTCGACCCCAACGGCGCTGCGGTCACGCCCGAGACGTTGGCCCCCGACGCGACGGTGCCCACCGACGTGACGGTGCCCGTCTGCCCTGCCCCGCTGCCGCCCGCAGGCGTGCCGTCGAAGGACGACGCGATCGCCAGGGCCGAGGACCTCTTCGGCTCGCTGGGCTACGACATGTCGCAGCACGAACTCGAGGCCTACGCCGACGAGTGGGGGGCGAGCGTCACCGCCTTCCGCCTGCTGAACGGCGTGCGCAGCCCGTTGAGCCTCTCGGTCGGTTTCGGTGGCGGGGGAGCAGTCACCTGGGCCAGCGGCTCGCTGGCCGAGCCCCAGGCTGCCGGCGACTACCCGTTGGTCGATGGGGCCACTGCCCTCGCCCGCCTGAACGACCGTTCGGGCAAGTGGGGTTGGTTCGGCGGCTGGGGGATGTACGCGTCCGGCGGTGCGGCGGTGCGCGGCGTGGCCACGGTCGATGCCGCCACGACCCCCGCCCCCGAGCCTGCCCCCACCGACACCAACGTCGTCGCACAGCCCATGCCGGCACCGGTCGACTCCGTGCCGGCGCCCGAGCCCATCACCATCACGCTGAACAGCATGACGCTCGACATCACGATGGTGTGGGGCGACGACGGCACGGTGTACCTGCTGCCCGCCTACACCTTCGGTTCCGCCGACAACGGCAACTACACCATCGTGGCCGTCGACGAGAGCCTGCTCGACCTGCCCGACCCCGTGGCGATCGACCCGGCGGTGACCGAGCCGATGCCGGTCGAGACCACTCCTGCAGTGGCCCCCGAGATCACCGCCGACCAGGCCGCAGTGCTGGTGGGCATGTCGCTCGACGACGCCACCGTGGCCGCCGAGGCGAACGGTTGGCTGTTGCGGGTCAGCACGCTCGACGGTCAGGCACAGGAACTCACGATGGACTACCTGACCAACCGGGTGAACGTGTCGGTGCAGGACGGCTCGGTCGTCGGCATCGACAACATCGGCTAGTTCCGGGGCCGGTAGCGTTCCCGGCGCATGTTCGATTCGCTGTCATCCCGCCTCGAAGGCATCGTCAAGCGGTTGCGCGGCAAGGGCCGTCTCACCGCCGAGGATGTCGACGAGGTCCTGAAGGAGATCCGCACGGCGCTGCTCGAGGCCGACGTCAACGTCGGGGTCGTGCGCAACGTGGTGGCCCGCATCCGCGAACAGGCGGTGGGCGTGGCCGTCAGCGAGGCGCTCGACCCCGGCCAGCAGGTCGTCAAGATCGTCAACGCCGAACTCACCGCCATGCTCGGTGGCGAGACCCTGAAGGTGCAGTTCGCCAGCAGGCCCCCCACGGTGATCCTGATGGCCGGTCTGCAGGGCTCCGGCAAGACGACCAACTCGGCGAAACTGGCCCGCTGGTTCAAGGGCCAGGGTCGCCACCCGCTGCTGGTGGGCGCCGACCTGCAGCGTCCGGCCGCCGTCGAGCAGTTGCGCACGCTCGGCCGCCAGATCGACGTGCCGGTGTTCAGCGAACCCGGCGACCCGGTCGCCACCGCCCGCCGGGGCCTCGAGGAAGCCCGTCGCCTGGGCAAGGACGTGCTGATCGTCGACACCGCCGGCCGGCTGCACGTCGACGAGGAGCTGATGGACGAGCTCGCGGCCGTGCGCCGTGAGGTGAAGCCCCACAACATCCTGCTCGTGCTCGACTCGAGGACGGGCCAGGACGCGGTGAACGTCGCCGAGGCGTTCGGCGAGCGGATCGAGTTCGACGGGATCGTCCTGACGAAGCTCGACGGTGACGCCCGGGGCGGTGCCGCGCTCTCGGTGAAGGCCGTCACGGGCAAGCCGATCAAGTTCGCCTC
>JBJTXX010000125.1:0-2912 GCA_046082485.1 Actinomycetota bacterium | reverse complement strand
GGACACCGACACCCGCACCGCCGTCGACGAGATCGTGCGCTACGCCACCCCGGTGATCCACTTCCGCCGCACTGCCACCGAGGACACCGTAGTGGGTGGACAGAGGATCGAGGCCGGCCAGAAGTTGGTGATGTGGTACTGCTCGGCGAACCGCGACGAGGCCGTGTTCGACGACCCCTTCCGCTTCGACGTCACCCGCACCATGCAGCCGGCCCAGGTCGGCTTCGGCGCCGGTGGCCCGCACTTCTGCCTCGGTGCGAACCTCGCCCGCCGCGAGATCGCCGTGATGTTCGACGAACTGCGCCGCCGCATGCCCACCATCGAGGTGACGAGCGAGCCCGACTACCTGCAGAGCGCCTTCATCAACGGCATCAAGCGCATGCGCTGCCGTTGGTGAGACTCAGGCCGTGCGGTCGTCGGCGTCGAGATGCTCGACGTCGCTGAGCCGTGTCAGCGAGAAGGTGTGTCCGTCACCCAGCTCGAAACTGGTCAGACGCGTGATCGACGAGTGCATCGTGACAAAGCGGTCCCATTCCCACGGCACCGGCTCGAGACCGAGCAGTTGACACAGCAGCACGCCGTTCGTGCCCGAATGGGCGACGACGGCGATGCGCAGGTCCGGGTTGTCGAGGTGCCAGACCGGAAGGGTCTGTGCCGATCGGTGCATCCCGCGGGCCGCCCAGAAGTCGCTGGCACCGGATCGCACCCGTTCGACGAAGTCGCGAGGAGGTTCTCCCCCACCGCGCACGCCGTGCCAGCGGTCGGCCGCCGCACGCGAGCGCTCCTCGGCGTACGCCGCCGACGCCATCTCGGCCGGCGTGCCGTGCCAGTCGGGTTCACGGATCTCCTCGAGGAACGGCTCGATGGCCTCGTCGACTCCCACCAGACCCCGCAGCGGGTCAGCGGTCTGGCGGGCCCGACGCAGTGGTGACACGACCACCTCGTCGAACCGTGCCGATGCCAGTGCCCGGCCGGTCGCCTCGGCCTGACGGTGACCACGATCGGTGAGCGGCGGGTCGACGACGTTGAGGCCGTCGCGCACCCATTCGGGCTGGCCGTGGCGGATGAGCACGATTTCCATGCCGGCGACACTAGAGCCGGCGCCGCGTCTGCGACGGCATCCGTGACGGGTAGCGTCGGGCGCCGTGAGCACCCCCGTCGGCCCCTCGGGCTGGTTCCCCGACCCTGCCCGGCGCTACGAGTTTCGCTACCACAACGGCACGCAATGGACGGCCGACGTGGCGGTGGCCGGCCAGCGGTACGTCGACCCGGCGGGTGTCCCGCAGTGGTCGCCCGAGTGGTCGGGGGCGGCACCAGGCGGCCGGTCGCCGGGCCGCGGCAAGGCCGTTGCGGCGTTCGTGGTGGGCTTGATCTCGCTGCTCGGTGCGTGGATCCCGTTCGTCTTCGTTGTGGCCGCGGTCGGGGCCGTGGTGGCCCTGGCCCTCGGCATCAGCGCGTCCCGGCAGTTGCGCGACCCGTCGATGCCGGGCCGCGGCTACGCGATGGCTGGCATCCTGCTCGGTGCCGCGGCCGTGCTGATGTGCGTGGCGGGGTTCGTGCTCACACGGGTCGTGCTGCGCGAGGTCGGACGGTTCGTGGAACCTGGCCTGCACCGCGCCGAGATCACGCAGTGCAAGACCGAGGTCTCGGGCACCGACCCGTCCCTTCCCGCGAACATCCAGGTCCTCACCCCACGTCTCGTCACCGTGCAGGGCACCGTGACGAACCTCGAAGCCGACACCCGCAGTTACACCGTGATGGTCGATTACACCGGCTCGAACGGCGACACGCAGAGCGACATGGTGAGGGTGCGCAACGTTCCCGCGGGCGAGACGGCCGACTTCGAGGCCAACGCGTTCGTGGTGACGAGCGGCGAGGTGCGTTGTGCGATCACCGACGTGCTGGGCCCCGTGCCGTTCGGGAACTTCGACCCGTCATCCGGCTGAGGTTGCGGCCACCCACGCGTCGTACATCCGCGAGTAGGTGCCACCCGCCTCCACGAGGTCGGTGTGGCTGCCGTCCTCGACCAGTCGACCGTGATCGAGCACGAGCACACGGTGCGCCCGCGCCGCTGTCGACAGCCGGTGGGCGATCGCGATGGTGGTGCGACCTGTGGCAAGTCGCTCGAGCGCTCGCGCCAGTCGCACCTCGGTGAGGGCATCGACCGACGACGTGGCCTCGTCGAGCACGAGCACCGACGGGTCGACCAGCGAGGCACGAACGAGGGCGACCAGTTGGCGTTCACCTGCCGACAGTTGCGAGCCACGCTCACCGACCTCCGTGTCGAGGCCCTCGGGAAGGGTGTCGAGCCAGTCGGCGAGATCGAGCGCCATCACGGCCAGCACGAGGTCGCGCCGCTGCAGTTCCGGTCTGGCGAACAGCAGGTTCGCGGCGATCGTCCCTCGAACAGGAAGGGCTCCTGGGGCACCACGGTGAGCCGTTGACGAAGGTCGGTGTTGCCCACCCTCGTGAGTGGCACGCCCCCGATGCGCACCGACCCTGCGGTCGGGTCGGCCATGCGCGCGATGAGCCGGCCCAACGTGGTCTTGCCTGAACCAGTCTCGCCCACCACCGCCACCTGCTGGCCGGCCGGGATGTGCACCGAGATGTCGGTGAGCACCGGCGGCTCGTCACCCTCGCCACGGCTGCGGTAACTGAAATCGACGCGGTCCAAGGTGACCGACAGTCCACCCGAGGGCAGGCGCATCGGCACGGTGGGCTCGGGCGGGCCGACCGGTATCTCCAGCACACCGATCACGCGGCGCATGCCCGCTACGGCCGTCTGCGTGTGGTCGATCACCTCGGTGAACTCCGCGATCGGCTCGAGAAATCGATAGGTGAGGAACAGGAAACCGACGAGAGCTCCGGCCGTGAGTCCGGCCTCAGCGCCGCGCGCGACGCCGGCACCGACG
>JBJTXX010000124.1:0-7214 GCA_046082485.1 Actinomycetota bacterium | reverse complement strand
GCCGTTCTTGGCCACCGAGGCCACGCACGGGCCGGTCATCGTCAGCACCGTCGGGTCGTACTTGTAGACCACGGTCGCGCCGGCTACGCCGAGCGGGATCTCATGGGTCAGCGGCGCCGTGAGCTTCAACTTCTTGATCGTGCCGGTCTTGACGCCCTTCTTGTTGGTGGCCTTGGCCGCGTACGTGAACTCGGTCTGCTGGTCGCTGTTGAAGCGTGCCCTGGCGTCGGGGCCGGTGGAGCAGAACGGGAACGCAGCGCTGATGAGGGGCACGTCGATGGTGACCGGCATGAACAGGGTGGTCTTCGTGGGCGAGTTGGTGACGGGGTTTTGGCGGTCACGGCCGATCCACAGCGGGTTGACCGATGCGTCGGCGTCGCCGCAGTCCGCCGCGGGTGCGGTGCCGATCTTCTGGGCCTTGCCGGCGACACCGCCCGGCTTCTTGGCGTTGTACACCGTCACGCCGCACAGCAGCGACGGGTACTGGGCGGCGCCGGCATTGTCGGGGTCGACGTAGGGGCCGACCTTGAGCGAGATGTTGCCGCCCGTGTTGGAGAAGCCGGGTGCGGTCGAGGTGTACGCGCCGCCGGCAATGGTGAGCGGCCAGGTCTGCTCAAGCACGAGGTCGGGGAACTGGGTGAGATCGGCGCCTGTGCCGGGCTTCGGGGTGCACGTAGCCTTCAGCGAACTCAACTGCTCGGTCAGCAGCGGCGATGGGAAGGTCATACGAATGAAGCCGTATTCGCCGTCGAGGCCGAGCGGCCACGGGTTGCCACCGGTGACGGTGGTCAGCTTCGGGTCCACCTTCTTCGGTGCCGGCGGGCCTGCCGCGGCGTTCGTCATGGCCGGGGCGATGAAACCCACTACCAACGAGCCCAATACGGCCATCGCAACAAGTGTGCGCTTCATAGAGTTCCCCCCGGAACGGTCGAAGTTGGATCGAACATTCCAACACGAATCCCACCGAACAAACCCGAAGTCCACAACGATCACACAACTTCCGCGTGGGCTCTTTGCGTGTGCGAATGGTGTGGCGATCGTGTGAGGTCGGAGTGTTTTGCCGATCATGCTTGCGGCCACTACGTCGTGTCGCAGGGGGGTGACTACGTGGGGGATCGCAGACGAATCGGACTCCTGTCGTTGATCGGGCTGGTTGGAGCCAGCTGGTTCACGGTGGGCGCACAGGTGCCGGTGGCGCAGGCTGCTGCAGCCATCACCGACAACCTTGTGCTTGCGTGCAACAACACGTTCAACGCAGCGAAGTTTCCGTTGGAGTATCGAGTGGTGGCAACGCCCTCGGCGAACCCGGTCGCGCCCGGGGCGAGCTTCACGGTCAACTTCAATGTCACCGTGATCGCCTCGGCCGGCTTCCTGAACGCCGTGTACACGGCGCTCGGCCAGGTGAGCGCCATCCCGATCACCGCCGATCAGGCGACGATCGTTCCTGCGAGCGGCGCCACCGGTGCGCCGGTTGTGGCAAAGATCACCAGCACCTTCACCATCCCGAAGCCAGCCGTAACACCAGTGACGGTGGGCCAGGAGATCCCGCTCGGCAGCGTGACGGGCACCTACACGGCCGCCGAGAGCGGCACCATCACCTTCCAGTTCGAGGGCAACGCATTTGCTCCGGCAAATGGTGCGACGCCTGCGGACCCCCGCCCGCCGAGCGTCACCGAGCCGGCGTGGACTGTTGCGGCAGGCAAGTCGACGCTGACCGCCAGCGGTCTGAAGACCTACACGACCGCCAGCCTGCTGAGCGGCCTGGTGAAGCCCTCGCTGGTGTGCATGCCCGGTTCGTGGACACAGGGTGGCACGGTTGCGGCCCCGACGTTCGCAGCGCCGTGGAACCCGCCGACGAAGACCTTCACCAGCCTCTCGATCGGCACGCCTGCCACCACGGTGCCG
Organism: Actinomycetota bacterium; assembly: GCA_046082485.1. GTDB lineage: Bacteria > Actinomycetota > Acidimicrobiia > Acidimicrobiales > Ilumatobacteraceae > UBA668. The sequence continues at coordinate 5,309 of JBJTXX010000124.1, read as the reverse complement.
GCCACGACGGCCCCGGCCACCACGGTGCCGGCGACGACGACGCCCGCCACCACGACGCCCGCCACCACGACGCCCGGGACGACAGCGACGACCACTCCGTCGAGTTCCGACCCCGGCACCACGGCGCCAGTGACCGACCCGGCCACGACGGTTCCCGCCACCGACCCGGCCACGACGGTGCCGGTGACGACCAGTCCGGCAGACACCACCACGACGGTGCCCACCGAGGACATCACGGGTGACGGCATCTACGACATCTCGTGCACCGACTCATTGGTGCAGGGCGCCTACACCCTCACGTTCGACGGTGTCATCACGGCCCCGTCACCCATCGCAGCGGGTCAGTCGTTCACGGTCAGCGACCAGAGTTGGGACATCACCATCCCCGAAGGCCTGGCCACCACGCTGAGGGGTGTGCTCGGCCTCAACTTCGACGCCGACATCACCGTGACGCTCAAGGCCACGAACGCATCGCCGAACAGCAGAACCTCGACGAAGGTGACCGTGCCGATCTCGCTGGGTGACGCAGGCCCGGCCGTGATCACCGTCGACGTGCCGGCGGTGACCTTCATGGCCACCGGCGCCGGGCCTATCGACATCACGTTCGGTGGGTCGGTGACCGAGGTGGAGATCGGTGGCTCGCCGGTGCAACTCACCTGCGGCGCACCTACTGCCGGTGAGGCGATGCTGCGGGTCGAGAGCTATGGCACTCCCGTTGCCACGACGACCACGCTGCCCGGCGCGACGACCACCTCGGTCGCCAGCGGTGGTGGCGGTGGCGGCGGTGGTGGCGGTGGTGGCGGTGGCGGCGGCGGCGGCTCGCTGGGCAACACCGGTTCGCCACTCGAGAACACCTGGATCGAGATCTTCGTCGCCCTTGCGGTGCTGCAGATCGGCATCTGGCTGTGGGCGGTCGGCAGCCGCCGTCGTTCGGCCTGACCCACGCGAACTGGTGAGCCGGCCCCGGGGGTGGGCCGGCTCCCCAGTTCCAATCCATGACTGTCGTTCGGTGCCGGCCCTGTGGCCGGCACTGGCGCGTCAGCCCGCGATCTCGTCGGGGTCGTTACGATCGGCGTTCGACGGGTCGAAGCGATAACCCATGCCGTAGACCGTGGCGATCAGCCCCTCGCTGACGCCGAGCTTGAGGCGCAGGCGCCGCACGTGTTCGGTGACGGTGGCCGGGCTCTGCCAGCGGCTCTCGGACCCCCACACGCCCACCAGCAGTTGGTCGCGTGACAACGCCTGGCGAGGATGCTTCATCAGGTACGCCAGCAGGTCGAACTCGATGGGCGTGAGGTGCAGGGGCCGGCCGTTGCGGCTGACCGTGCGTGCGCCGTGGTGCACCTCGAGGTCGGCCACCTTCACCGTGTCGGGTGCGGAGGTGCTGGCCACCCGACGGCGCAGCGCGTGCACCCGGGCGGCAATCACTTCGTCCTCGGTGGGCAGCACGACGTGGTCGTCGGCGCCCATCCGCAGGCTCAGCACGCACAGATGTGGCGACAGTTCGCGGGTGAGCACCATCATCGGCGAGCCGGTGGTGCCGCGCAGGCCGGCGATGAAGTCGAACTGCCAACTCGTGGGTGACGGCACCTCGATGATGATGAAGTCGGGAGGTGTGGAGGTGATGCGTTGGCTGACGCTGCGGGCCGAGGTGGCCGTCCAGATGCGGAACTGGGGGCCGATGGCGCGTTGCACATCACCCGGCAGGGTCTCGTCGTCGGCCACCAGCAACAGCAGCGGCAGTGATGTGTCTTCGTTCGTCAGCGACATCGTCCAACCCTCGTGTCACGGTGACCGACTGCCCCACACGGCCGGAACCGTCTAGTCGGAAACCAACAAGTTCACAACAGCCTGCCGCGGGTCTGTGTCATTTGGCAAGGGGCTCGGCCGAAATGGGCCGCGCGCCCTACCTGCCCGTTGGCATCCGCTCTCCCGTGTGGAAGAATCCGTCTTGTGAAGTCGGCGAGGACGAACGCCGACGTGGAAGTGGGACGCATGTTCACCAGTACTGCACGTTTCGGCTCGCGCCTCGCGGGTCTCGTGGCGCTTGCGGCGGGTGCCGTTGCGGTCGGCGTGGTGCCGAGCGCGCAGGCCGCGCCGGCCACACCGCTTGCGCCGCACGCTGCCGGGCGCATCATCGTGGGCTTCAAGTCGACTGCGTCGACGACCGAACGCATCGGGGCCTTCAACCGGCACGGTGCGAAGGCGCACACGTCGCTGCGCACCCGCGGTGCCGCGACCGAGGTGGTCGCACTGCCCGCCGGCGTGAGCGTGGAGCAGGCACTGGCGGCCTACAAGGCCGACCCCGCGGTGCGCTACGCCGAGCCCGACTACGTGCTCACGCACCAGGCGGTCTCGAACGACCCGCAGTTCACCAACGGCACGTTGTGGGGCATGCAGGGCGATGCCTCGGTTCCGGCCAACCAGTTCGGCAGCGGCGCCGCCGAGGCGTGGGATGCCGGCTATACCGGATCCTCCAACGTCGTGGTCGGCGTGATCGACGAGGGCATCCAGGTCACCCACCCCGACCTCGCGGCGAACATCTGGGTGAACCCGCGCGAACTGGCCGGCAACGGCATCGACGACGACGCCAACGGCTTCATCGACGACATCAACGGCTGGGACTTCGCCAACCGTGACAACACCGTGTTCGACGGCGCAGCAAACCCGGTGATCGACGAGCACGGCACGCACGTGTCGGGCACCATCGGCGGTGTCGGCGGCAACGGCGTGGGCGTGGCCGGTGTGAACTGGAACGTGAAGATCGTGTCGGCCAAGTTCCTCGGGCCGAACGGTGGCAACACCACCGACGCCATCTCGGCCATCAACTATCTCGTCGACCTGAAGGTGCGCGGTGGCGTGAACCTGGTGGCGATCAACAACTCGTGGGGCGGTGGCGCCTTCAGCCAGGCGTTGTCCGACGCCATCAACGCGGCGGGTGACCAGAACATCCTGTTCGTGGCTGCCGCCGGTAACTCGGGCACCAACAACGACGTGACGCCCAGCTACCCCTCGAACTACGACTGCAGCCGCGGCGGCACTCGGGGCTGGGATTGCGTGGTGGCCGTTGCCGCCATCGACAGCGCCGGTGGGTTGGCCACGTTCTCGCAGTACGGCGCCACCACGGTCGACATCGGTGCGCCCGGCGTGGCCATCACCAGCACCGTGCCCAACGGCGCCTACGCCTCGTTCAACGGCACCTCGATGGCCACCCCGCACGTCACCGGCGCCGCGGCACTGTGCGCCTCGATGGACCCGACACTGTCGGCCGCTGCCATCCGCAACGCCATCGTCCAAGCGGCAGCGCCGACTGCCTCGCTGGCGGGCCGCACGGTGACCGGCGGCCGACTCGATGTGGGGGCGATGATCTCCCGCTGCGTGACGGCCACCGTGCCGGTTTCGGGTGCGCCGAGCGGCCTCACCGCCACCGCCACGGGCCCCACCACGGCCTTGCTGTCGTGGGTGGATGGCGTGACCGACGAGACCACCTATCAGGTCGAGCGGGCCCCGGCGACGGGCGGCGTGTGCGGCACCTTCGCCCTCGTGGCGTCGATTCCGGCCAACAGCACCGCCTACAACGCTGCCGGCCTGGCGCCCTCCACCAGCTACTGCTTCCAGGTGCGCGCAGGCAACGGCTTCGGCGGCGGCAGCTTCAGCGCCTACAGCGAGCAGGCGCAGGTCACCACCGCAGCGCCCCCGCCGCAGTACGTGTGCTCGGGTGCGGCGTATGCATGGGTCGATGCCACGGCAGGCGGCACGAGCCACGTGCTCACCGACGACAGCTCGGCATCCGTGACGCTGCCGTTCGCGTTCTCGCTGTACGGCGTGCCGTACACGACGGCCTCGATCTCGTCGAACGGGTTCCTGCGCCTCGGCAGCGGCGCGGCAACCTCGTTCACCAACGTGGGCATCCCGAACACGGGCGACCCCAACAACTACATCGCCCCCTGGTGGGACGACCTCAACCCGGCGCTCGGTGGCTCGATCTGGAGCCGCACCGTCGGCACCGCACCGAACCGGCAGTTCGTGGCGTCGTGGAACGGCGTGCCGCACGTTGCCGCAGCCACCACCGGTGTCTCGTTCCAGGTGGTGCTCGACGAGGCCACGGGCGACGTGACGATGCAGTACCTCGACACCCGCACGGGCTCGACCACCTCCGACCGCGGCGTGGGCGCCACGGTCGGTATCGAGGGCAGCACTGCCACCGATGGCACGCAGGTGTCGCTGAACGTCGCAGCTCGCGACGACCTGACGGCGATCCGCTGCACCAGCGGCGCCGTGGCACCGCTGGCGGTGGCGACCGCGTCGCTGCCCGGCGCGGCGACCGCCACGGCCTATCAGCAGATGCTGTCGGCAACGGGCGGGCGCATGCCCTACACGTGGTCGCTCGCTGCAGGTGCGCTGCCGGCCGGCGTGACGCTGTCGGCCGCCACCGGTCTGCTGAACGGCACTCCCACGACCGCTGGCACCTCCAACTTCACGGTGCGGGCCACCGACGCCTCGGCGGCGACGGCAACTCGGGCACTGAGCATCGTGGTGACGGCACCGTTGGCGATCAGCACGGCCTCGCTGCCGGGCGGAACCGTGGGCACGGCCTACTCGTCGACGCTCGTGGCCAATGGTGGCACGTCGCCGTACACGTGGTCGCTGGCGGCTGGTTCGCTGCCGGCGGGCTTGTCGCTGAACGCCACCACCGGCGCCATCACGGGCACGCCCACGGCGGCGGGCACGGTGTCGTTCACGGTGCGCGTCACCGATGCGGCCGCCCGCACCGTGACCCGTGCGCTCAGCATCGCCGTCACGGCCCCGGCGCTGCCGGGTGCGTTCAACAAGACGGCCCCGGCGAACAACGCCACGGGCCGTTCGCGCACGGCACTGACGCTCTCGTGGGGTGCCTCGACCGGCGCGACCCGCTACGAGTACTGCTTCGACACCGTGAACGACAACGTCTGCAACGGCACCTGGGTCAGCACCGGGACGGCGCGTTCGGTGGTCGTCGGCGGCCTCGGCAGCCGAGTGGTCTACTTCTGGCAGGTGCGTGCGGTGAACGCAGTGGGCAGCACGCTGGCGAACGCCGGCACTTGGTGGCGTTTCACCACCGCTGTCTGACCACCCTGCCCGGTTCGGGGCTCAGCGCACGCTCAGTGACGGTCGGCCGTTCAGCACCGCGGGGTCGAAACCCGCAGTGCGGCGGTAGGCCGTGACGATCTCCTCGAGTTCGTCGCCGCCGATCACCGCGTCGAGGTCGTCGAAGCCGTTCGGGGCGCGGTCGGCCACGATCTCCATGCAGCGTTCGGGGCCGGCCTTCC
>JBJTXX010000123.1:0-1162 GCA_046082485.1 Actinomycetota bacterium | reverse complement strand
CGAACGCGACGCGCTACATGGCCCGCGGCGACAACTACCTCGAGGTCGTCGACGACGCGCTCGCGGCCATCATCGACCCCGAGTCGATCGACGTCGTGATCTACAACGCCGGGATGGACCCGCACGAGCACTCGCTCGGCGGCGCAGCCGGCATCGACGCCGAGGTGCTGGCGGAGCGCGAGCGGATGGTCTTCGAGTGGGCGAACAGCCGCGGCATTCCCGTGGCCTTCACCCTGGCGGGTGGCTACAAGAGTTCCGAACTCTCGGCCGACGAACTGGCCGAGCTGCACCTGGCGACCTTCGAGGCCAGTCACGCGTCGGCCCCGATCGCGCGTTGAGGCAAGTATGAGCAACTCCACAGCAATCAAGCACAACCTCGAGCACGTCTCGGTCGGCCGTCCCATCAGCCGGCACCACATCAGCCTGTTCCCGGTCTACTTCCACGGGCCGCAGGTGCACATCCCCACCGGCCCTCAGACCGGGGTGATCATCGGCGAGAAGGCGTCGGCCGAGGTGCCCACGCTCGAGGCCGAGAACCCCACGAACCAGCCGGTGCTGCTGGTCGACGGTGAAGTCGTCACCGGCGGCCGGCAGACCCGGGTGCTGAACGTCAGCGTGCTGGTGACCCCGCACGGTCGCCTCGACATCCCGGTGTCGTGCGTCGAGCAGGGCCGCTGGCACGGTGGCCACCAGTTCGGCCGTGGCGGCATGTTCGCCACGCGCCGTGTGCGCCGGGCGAAGAACGCCACCGTGGCGGCCGACGTGGTGCGCTCGGGGATGAAGCGCACCGACCAGGGGATGGTGTGGGCCACCGTGCGTGGCGAGCTCGACCGTCTCGATGTGCACGACGCCAGCGGCACGCTCGAGGCGGCGACGCAGCGACTGAAGGACGGCGAGGAACTGGCGGCTGCCGCCGACGAGTTGCGCCGGCTGGGCCCGCTGCCCGGCCAGTGTGGCGTGGTGATCACCCACGGTTCCCGTGTCGTGAGCGCCGAGGTGTTCTCGTCGCCCGAGATGCTGGCTGCCCACTGGGCCGCCATCGTCGACGCGGCGATCCTCGACGCCCCCGCGCAGCAGCCCACCAGTCGCCCGTCGGCCTCGAAGGTGTTGCGCTTCCTGCACCGCTTCACGCAGGCCGAGGCCACGGTGAGCCCCGACGGCG
>JBJTXX010000122.1:0-6066 GCA_046082485.1 Actinomycetota bacterium | reverse complement strand
ACCATCGTGGGTACGGGCAGCTGCGCCTGATCCAACCGGATCGGTAACACCTCAACGAAGGGGTCGGGACGTCGTCCCGGCCCCTTCGAGGTTTTTCGAACCTTTCCAAAGTTCCGCTGAAGTGACGGCGACCGGCTGCCGATGAAAACGCCGGAAGGAAGGGTGGGAGCGGCATGGACGCCGGGCGCACATCAGAGAGTGAGGAGCAGGCGGAGACGCCCCCCAGCCGCGACGCCGGCTTCAGCCTCGCCGAGGCGATCGTCGCGGTCGCGTTGATGGCGCTGGCCGTCGTGCCGATCATGCTCGCCGCGGCCCTCACCGTGCGCACCTCGTCCCAGAGCCGCACCCTCGCCCGCGTCGAGACCGTGCTGGCGAATGCCGCCGACCGCGTGAACCGCGCCCCCGAGAGCTGCGACTACTCGGTCTACGTGCAGGCGGCGGCACTTGCCGAGGGCTGGCAGTCGTCGCAGACCGCCGTGGCCTACCAGTACTACGTGCCGGCGGCATCCGCGACCCAGGCCGGCACCTGGCAGACCGGCGCGTGCCCGAACAGCGTGCGCACAGCCGGTCTGGTGCAGATGGTGACGATCACGCTGACGGGCCCGGACGCCCGAACCGTCCGCACGATCCAGGTGGTGAAGAGTGAAGTCTGAGATCCGCGCGCCGTGGCACGCCCGTCGTGATCATTCGCGTCCGTCGACCGAGTGCGACCGGGGGATGACCCTGCCCGAGTTGCTGATCAGCATCATGGTGACGGGCGTGCTGATCACCGGCATCGCAGTGGCCACCAGCGTGGTGCTGCGTCAGGGTGACAACAGCAAGGGCCGCCTCAACAACTCGCGGTCCGAGCAGAGCGTGGGTCTGTGGATGCCCGCCGACCTCGCCTCGGCGGAGTTCGTGGACACGGCGGCGAACGCTTCGCCGTGCGGTTCGGCGTGCCCGGCCGATGTGAACGTGGGTGGCTCGAACGCCCTGATGCTGGAGTGGAGCGGCTCCGCCGTCAGCCCCAGCACGGGTCAGGCGGTGAGCACCAGTACGAAGGTGTCGTACCGCTACGTCGAGATCGACGGCGAGTTCCACGTGATCCGCGTGGCATGCGTCGCGGTGGCCGGTGGTGCGCCCAGCTGTGACCAACTGACGTTGCTGCACAACGTGGAGGCGCCGCCTGCGGGCACTGCATGGAGCCCCGGCGTGACCCAGCCGACGTGGGTGATGCTGGTGGGTCTGGCCCTCGACCCGGCTGCACCCGATGCGGGTTCGGGTTCGGCCGCCAGCCTCGACCCCACGTACCGGGTGAAGAACGGTCGCCGGGTGACGGTGACGATCAACGGTGGCGGCGACCTGGCGGGCGCCGGCGGTGGTCAGGACAAGATCACGCTCTCGGCCGGTGGCGTGGACCGCGAGAGCAACCTCAGCACCACGAACCTCAACGTGGCCCCGACCTTCTCTGCCACACGCTCGAGGTGCGGCGGCAACTTCGGCATGCTGGTCGACACCTCCGGCTCGATCGGCTCCACGAACATGGCCAGTGTGCGCACGGGCATCACCCAGTTCGTGAACACCTTCGCCGGCACGCCGGTGAAGCTGCAGGTCGTGCGCTTCAGCTCCACGGCCTCCACCCTCGGCGCTGGCAGCGGGTGGAGCCGTTGGTACGACATGCTCAGCGAGACCGACGTGGCCGACCTGAAGACCCAGGTGGGCACGCTGACGTCGAGCGGCTCCACGAACTGGGAAGACGCCCTGTTCCGCATGTTCAACAACTCGAACGGCACCACCCAGGACGTGCTGCCCGGCACGCTGATCTTCTTCACCGACGGCATGCCCACCTACAACCGGTTGAACGCCACCTCGGCCTCGTCGCCGGCGGTGGCGCACCCCGACGACATCGGCTTCCCGAGCGCCGGTGGCTCGTCGTACAACCAGCTGTCGTGGAACCGTGCGAACCGCATCGCTCGCCAGTACGACGCCGACGTCGACCGGTTCATCGGTGTCTACGTGGGAAGTGACGTGAACGGCACCTCCACCTGGAGCACCCAGGGTGCGGGCTACCACCTCGAGAACTTCCTGCGCGGCTACCGCATCGCCTACGAGCGTGGCTACCACCTCGAGAACTTCCTGCGCGGTTACCACCTGAACTACGAGCGGGCGGGCTCGGGCCTGACGTACGAGGAGAAGAAGGGCTCCAGCTGGAGTTCCCTGAGCCGCAGTTCGTACGAGAGCAAGAACACAGTGGCCGGGGAGTCGGATGGCTACCGCGTCCGTGTCACCGGGTCGTTGGGCAGCTGGACCAGCACGACGCAGACGCTCTACGACCGCAGCAACACGACGGCCGATTCGCTCGACGGCTTCCGCACCGTCGTGTCGTACACCTCGCCCTACTCGTCGTGGCAGACGACGACCGAGTCGTTGTACAACTCGAACAACACCACCAGCGACACGAGCGATGGCTGGGATGCGACGAAGAGCTACACGGCCCCCTACACGCTGTGGGAAGCCAGCACGCAGAGCGCTTACGACGCCGGCAACACCACGGCCGACGAGACCGACGGTTGGCGCAGCGGCAAGTCGTACACGTCGCCCTACAGCCTCTGGGAGACCACCACGGAGGCTGCCTACACATCGGGCAACACCACCTGGGGCAACAGCGACGGCTGGGATGCCACGAAGGTGTACACCTTGCCGTACACGTTCCGCGAGTCGGTCACCAACACCACGATGAAGAACACCGAGATCCTCTCGAGGATCATCACGGTGGGTGACCCCGTGCCGGCCGTGCCGACCGGCGGGCCCTACACGAACGCCGCCGTCGCCGACTTCTATGCGCTGCCCAACTGGGCCCAGTTCGCCGGGGCCATCAACAGCGTGGCGCTCGCCGAGTGCGGCGGCACGGTGACCGTGCAGACCCGTGTCGGCAGCAGCCCCGCCGCCGACCCGTTCACGTACCAGAACTCGCAGGACCTCACGATCGCCACGACCAGCCAGCAGTACCGCAGCGGCACGTTCGACTTCGATCTGCCCGGTGGCCAGTCGCTGGCGGTCAACATCTCGCCGGTGAATCTGTCGAACCTCAGCCGCTACGAGCCCGTCAGCTGGTCGTGCAAGTCGGGCGGCGTCGACTACCCGTTCACCACGAGCCCCGTCGAGGGGACGCAGTGGCAGAAGATCAGCCTGACGGTGAGCCCGAACCAGGCGATCTCGTGCATCCAGACGGTGAGGTTGGACTGATGGATCGTTTGCTCCGCTTCCTCGTGCCGTCCCGCCGCCGTGAGGGCAGCTCGGACGACGGCATGGCGATGATCATGTGCATGGTGTTCGTGATCATCGGGATGCTGGTGGTCTCCCCGTTGCTCGGCTACGCGGGTTCGGTGCTGCACAGCAGTCGCATCCAGACCGACAAGACCGATCGTGCCGAGGCCGTGCGCGGTGCGCTGCGTGTGGCGCTCGCCGACCCGCGCAGCCTGTACGACTCGTGCTCGAACTCGGGCCTCACGGTGGAGGTGCAGTTGGCCACCCCGGGCCTCGACGTGCCGCTGCGCACCGTGTGCACCACCGTGAACAGTGCCGCCGAACTGGACGACACGGAACTGCGCACTGCGATGACGCTCACCCAGGTGGGGGCCACCGCCCCGGCCGGCACCGTCGGATCGGTGTACGCGGGCTCGGGCGGAGCCGACATCAGTGCGTGGTACGGGGCGGCCACCACCGACAGCACGGGCGGCGCCGTCTGGCTGCCGCAGTTGCCGGTGCACGCCCTCAACCACCCGGCCATCAACGGCTACATGATGCCGAGCGGATACGGCAGTTGCCGGGTCTTCTTCCCGGGCACCTACTCGTCGCCGGTGTCGGTGACCGATTCGGTGCCGACGTACTTCACCTCCGGTGTGTACTACTTCGAGAGCTCGTTGACCTTCGGTGGCGCAGCGAACGTGGTGATCGGCGAAGGGGCTGCCGAGGGCTGTACCGACGACCAGGAGGCCGCGTACAACGCTTTCAACGCGCCCAAGAACCACAACATCTCCGGCCTCGGTGCCACGTTGGTGCTCGGTTCGGCCGGTCGACTGGTGATCACCGATTCGGGCTCGGGCACCAGCGGCCCCCGGGTGCAGTTCAACACCCGTCTGGTCGACCCCACCGACGTCGGCTCACTGCCCTCGAAGAACATCTCGATCATGACCGTCAACGGCCAGTACGCGGGTGACAGCTCGAGCACCGAGTTGAACCTCAGCGGCCTCGTGCGAGTGCCCCGCTCGACGCTGGCCACCGCGAGTTCCGGCTCCACCGACCCGGTGTCGGGTGGCTACCTGCCGTCGACGCTCGTTCCCGCGCAGTCGCCTGCTGTGACCACGGCTGTTGTCGACATCTCGCTGACCACGACGAAGACGTCGTACGTGTTCGTGCCCGGCTACGTGGCCGTGCCGCAGGGCCACGTCAACATCACGGTCGGCGCCGGACTGGCGGCCAACAAGGACATCGAGATGGTCGGCGCAGTGCTGGCGGCCAAGGTGAACCAGACCCTCGACCAGCCGGCCACGCTGAGCCTCGGCATGGTGAACCGCATCGTGCAGAAGACCTTCAAGCTGGTGTCGACCACGACCTCGGGCACGCCGTCGGTGACGTCGGTGGCGCTGGTGCAGGTGAACGACTACGGCGAGTTCGCCGTGAACAGCTGGGTCACCAGCTCGGCCGGCTCGGGCACCTGAGCCCGGGAGCCTCAGCGCACCAGTTCCATGCGCATGCCGGTGGAATCCCAGGTGGGGTCCATGGGCAGGCGCTGCATCGCCCGGCCGGCAGCCCGGCGGGCGGTCCACAGCAGGCCGGTCGCGTGCAGCAGGTGCACGATGCCCGCCCCGGCTGGCGGTGCGCTGCGGGTGACGATCTCGTCGACGCCCGGCATCTTGTCGCGGATGAGGGCCAGCCGTTCGAGCACTCCGTCCTCGTGGTACGGGGAGGTGCGCAGCGGCTGGTCGTTGTTCATCTGCGAGAAGGTGAGGTCGGGGTTGGCGGCGAAGAACGACCGCTGGTGGAACGGCTGGAACTCGCGTTCGGCCTCGCGGATCCACTTGAAGCGGCGGAAGTCGTCGCGGGTGAGCCACGGCTCGATCTCGAGCGCCGCCTCACGGGTGGGGGCGTGCAGTGCGGCCCGCGACGGGGTGGGTCGCACGGCCACCCGACGCGGCCAGCCCACGAAGTCGCGGGCCTCGTCATCGCACGGGCGGTAGGGGCCCTCGGGTTCGTCGCTGAAGCCCACGGGCACGTTGATGGCGGCGGCCTCGAACTTCGGCTTGAACTCCAGCACGTCCATGAGCAGCGGCACCACCATCGGGTCCTCCGCCACCACGGTGACGCCGGCCAGCCGGGCGGGCACGATCAGCCAGCCGCCGGGGCACGGCACGATGCCGCCGAGCATCTTGTACGGCAGCTTGTTCATGGCCATGGTGCGGCCCTCACGCCCTCGCCAGGGTTCCGGCGCCGGTGGTGGCGGCCTGACCGGCGGCCATCGTGGCCTGGGCCTGCAGCTGCGAGCGCATGGTGGCCGCCTGCGCCAGGATCTCCTTCGGATACTGACTGGCCTCGGCCGCGGTCTCGAAGGTGATCATCCCGCTCGACACGAGCCGGGCGAGATCCATCTCGATGGTCTGCATGCCTTCCTGCTGGCCCGAGATCATCGCGTTGCGCAGCTGGCGGCTCTTGCCCTCGCGCACGAGGTTGCGCACGGCGTCGTTCGCCATCAGCACCTCGTATGCCGCCACGCGGCCGCCACCGATGGCGGGCAGCAGGCGCTGGCTGATCACGCCCTGCAGGGTGCCGGCGAGCTGGATCTGGATCTGGTCGCGGCGCTCGGCCGGGAACACGTCGACGATGCGGTCGAGTGCCTGGGCGGCGTCGTTGGTGTGCAGCGTGGCGAACACGAGGTGACCGGTCTCGGCGAGGGTGAGCGTGATCGAGATCGAGTCGAGGTCGCGCATTTCGCCGAGCAGGATCACGTCGGGGTCCTCACGCAGGGCGCTGCGCAGGCCGTCGAGGAAGTGGTTCACGTCGGTGAACCAGCGTGAGGTGGGCACCGAC
>JBJTXX010000121.1:0-1975 GCA_046082485.1 Actinomycetota bacterium | reverse complement strand
CGGTGGCCGGAGCGATCGCGCAGGCACTTGCCGCCGAGAAGTTGGTGTACCTCACCGATATCGAGGGGTTGCGCAGGGTGGTCGGCGACCCCGCCAGCCTCATTCGTCAGACCACGCCCGACGAGCTCGACGCGCTGATGGCGGACGGCACCATCGCCGGGGGCATGATCCCCAAGGTCGAGAGTTGCGTCGCCGCGGTTCGCAGCGGCGTTCGACGCGCCCACATCCTCGACGGTCGCATTCCCCACGTGCTGCTGCTCGAGTTCTTCACCGACGAGGGGATCGGAACGATGGTTCGATGAGCGGACACGCATTCGACACGGCCGGGGCGGCGCACTGTCCCTTCATTCCTGTCTTCGGGCCGCCGGCGGTTATGTTCGAACGTGGCGCCGGCACGGAACTGTGGGACACCGACGGGAAGCGCTACCTCGACTTCCTGTGCGGCATCGCCGTCACCTCGTTGGGCCACAGCAACCCCGTCGTCGCGGAGGCGCTGTGTGCGCAGGCAAGCACGTTGCTGCACGTGAGCAACTACTTCGCGAACCCGGTGGCGACCGAGGCCGCCGTGATGCTCGACGAACTGCTGCTCGAGGCCAGCGGAGAGCACGGGCAGGTGTTCTTCTGCAACAGCGGTGCCGAGGCCAACGAGGCTGCCCTCAAGCTGGCCCGTAAGTTCGGCGGCAGGGGCAGGCATGTCGTGGTGAGCGCCTTCGGCAGTTTCCACGGCCGCACCCTTGCTTCGCTGGCGGCCACCGGTCAGCCGGCCAAGCACGAGCCGTTCCACCCGATGCCCGATGGCTTCCGCCACGTTGCGTACAACGACATCGACGCACTGGTCGCGGCCATCGACCCGACCGTGGCCGCGGTGCTGCTGGAACCGGTGCAGGGAGAGGGCGGCGTGGTTCCGGCTGACGTCCAGTACCTGCGCGACGTGCGGGCACTGTGCGACGAGCGCGGTCTGCTGTTGATGTTCGACGAGGTGCAGACCGGTCTCGGTCGCACGGGGCAGTGGTTCGGCTTCCAGCACTCGGGGGTTCGGCCCGACGTGGTGACGATGGCCAAGGCACTCGGCAACGGCGTGCCGGTCGGGGCGGTCTGGGCCCGGCGCGAGGTGGCGGCCGTGTTCCAACCGGGCGACCACGGCAGCACCTACAGCGGCACCGCCATCGCGACTGCCGCGGTTCGGGCCGTCATCGGCGAGATGCGGCGCCTCGATGCGCCGCGTCTGGCACGTGAGCGAGGCGCGGAACTGAGGGCCGCGCTGTCGGGTCTGCCCGGTGTGGTGGAGGTTCGTGGCAGCGGGTTGCTGCTCGCGGTCGAACTGGCGCCCGGCCTCGACTCGAAGGCGGTCTACCTGGCCGCTCTGGCACGGGGTCTGGTCACGAACGCGGTGAACCCCACGGCGCTGCGGTTGGCGCCGCCGCTCACCGTGTCGTCACAGGAGATCGACGAAGCCGTTGCCATCCTCGGCGCGGTGCTGGAGGAAATGCTGCCGTGATCCGCCATCTCATCGACATCGCCGACCTGTCCGTCGAGGAACTGCGCGCCATGCTGGACCTGGCGCGGCGCCCCGACCTGCCGAGGGTGCTCAGCGGCAAGGGCGCCGCACTGATCTTCGAGAAGCCGTCGAACCGGACGCGCCACTCGATGGAGATCGCCGTGGTCCAGTTGGGCGGCCATCCGGTCTACACACGTGGCGAGGAGGTCGGGTTCGACGTGCGCGAACCCGTCGAGGACATCACCCGTGTCATGGCCGGGTACCACGCCGTCCTGGCGGCGCGGGTGTTCGAACACTCCGTGGTGCAGCGCATGGCGGCAGTCAGTGACGTGCCCGTGGTGAACATGCTCAGCGACCACTCGCACCCGCTGCAGGCCGTCGCCGATGTGCTGACCATGCAGCAGGCACACGGCGACCTCACCGGTCGCACGGTGGCCTACATCGGCGACTACGCCAATGTGGCGCGCTCGCTCGCCG